>DATJUM010000134.1:0-36275 GCA_035502355.1 Rhizomicrobium sp.
AAGCATCATTCCGCTCAAGCCCGAGCGCCTGGCGAAATACCCGTGCCTTGTGCCGTCCCCTGGGATGAGCTGAGCTGAGGCAATAGTCCTCGATTTTTCCAATCTCGAGAACCGCCCGATCGCCATGGGGCAAACGCTTCGCCATAGGTGAACCTTAACGCAACGACCCGCAGAACGGGAACTCACCGTTCTCGACCACGTCGAATTTTGCCGATAACGAGCCTTGACCGCGCTTGGGTCGGTCGGGACGGAGCTCGCTTTGGGCGGCAGATTCCCATCACACATGATGATGCACCTTCTCCGTCCCCGTCATCCGCTTCTCCAGCGCCCGTAGCGTTACGTAGAACACCGGAGTCAGGAAGAGGCCGAAGAAGGTCACGCCGAGCATTCCGAAGAAGACGGCGACGCCCATGGCGTGGCGCATTTCCGCGCCCGCGCCGGAGGTGAACACCAGCGGCGTCACGCCCATGATGAAGGCGATGCTCGTCATCAGGATCGGGCGCAGCCTGAGACGCGCGGCTTCCAGCGCGGCTTCGAGCGTCGTCCGGCCGCGGATTTCCAGTTCGCGCGCGAATTCCACGATCAGGATCGCGTTCTTGCAGGCCAGACCGATCAGCACGAACAACCCGATCTGGGTGAAGATGTTGTTGTCGCCGCCCGTCAGCCACACGCCGGTGATCGCCGAGAACAGACACATCGGCACGATCAGGATGATGGCGAGCGGCAGGAACAGGCTTTCATACTGGGCCGACAGCACCAGGAACACGAGCAGCACGCAGAGCGGGAACACGAGGAGCGCCGTGTTGCCCGCGAGGATCTGCTGATAGGTGAGATCGGTCCATTCGAAGCTCATGCCCTTGGGCAAAGTGTTGTTCAGGATTTTGGTAATGGCGGCTTGTGCCTGTCCCGAGGAATAGCCCGGCGCCGCCGCGCCGTTGAGGTCGGCCGAGCGGAAACCGTTGTAGCGCATGGCACTGTCGGGACCCGTCGTTTGCTCCACCTGAACGAAGGCGCCGAACGGCACCATCTGCCCGCCCGCATTGCGCGTCTTGAGCTGCAATATGTCGTCCGGCTTCGAACGGAACGGCGTGTCGGCCTGCGCGATCACCTCGTAAGTGCGGCCGAAGCGGTTGAAATCGTCGACATAGATGGAGCCAAGATAAGTCTGCATCGTGTCGAACACGTCCTGCATGTCGACGCCGAGCTGCATCGCCTCGGTGCGATTGATATCGGCATAGAGCTGCGGCACGCCGATGTTGAAGCTGGAGAACACGCCAGTCAGCGCAGGGTCTTTCGCGGCCTTCTGCTGGACATCCTGCATGGCGCGGTTGAGCGCCACGTCGCCCTGGTCGGTGCGATCCTCGACATCGAGCTTGAAACCGCCGATCGTTCCGAGCCCGTTCACCGGCGGCGGCGGGAAAATCGCGATGATCGCGTTGCCGATGGCGCCGTATTTCGCCTGCAGCTTCCGGGCGATGGCGATGCCGGAGAGACCTGACGAATTGCGTTGTTCGAACGGCTTCAGTGTAACAAATACAATTCCGGCGGACGGACTGTTGATGAAACCGTTGATCGAAAGCCCGGGAAACGCCACGGCGCTCTGCACGCCCGGCTCCTTCAGGGCGATGTCGCTCATCTTGCGGATCACGGCTTCGGTGCGATCGAGCGTGGCACCCTCCGGGAGCTGCGCGAAGCTGACGAGATAGGCCTTGTCCTGCAGCGGCACGAAGCCGGGCGGTACAAGCTGGAACCCGGCATAGGTGAGACCGAGGAGCGCAGCATAGACGATGAGCGCGGCCGAACGCCGCTTCAGGATTCCGCCGACGCCGCTACCGTAGCCTTCCGAACCCCGGTGAAACAATTTGTTGAAACGACCGAAGAATGACCCCAGCACGCGATCCATGCCGCGGGCGAGCACATCTTTCCGCGCATCATGCGCTTTCAGCAGCGTGGCGGACAGCGCGGGCGACAAGGTCAGCGAATTGAACGCCGAGATGATGGTGGAAAAGGCGATGGTGAGCGCGAACTGGCGATAGAATTCGCCGGTCAATCCACTGATGAAGGCGATGGGAACAAACACCGCGCACAGGACGAGGGCGATGGCGATGATGGGGCCGGTGACTTCCGTCATCGCCTTGAGCGTCGCCTCGCGTGGCGCGAGGCCCGCCTCGATATTCCGCTCCACATTCTCGACGACCACGATGGCATCGTCCACCACGATGCCGATGGCGAGCACAAGTCCGAACAGCGACAGCGCGTTGATCGAGAATCCGAATGCGAGCATGAAGGCGAAGGTGCCGATGATGGAGACCGGCACGGCCAGCAGCGGAATGATCGAGGCGCGCCAGGTCTGAAGAAACAGAATAACCACCAGCACGACCAGCAGCACCGCTTCCAGAAGCGTATGCACCACGGCACGGATCGAATCGCGCACGAACACGGTCGGGTCGTAGACGATGCTATAGTCGAGGCCCTGCGGGAAGTTCTGCTTCAACTCCTCCATGGTTGCGCGCACATGATCGGAGATCTGGATCGCGTTCGATCCCGGCGACTGGAAGATCGGAATGGCGACGGCCTGTTTGTTGTCGAGCAATGAACGCAGGCCGTATTCCGAGGCGTCGATCTCGACGCGCGCCACATCGCCGAGCCGCGTCACCACGCCATTGGCACGCTTGATGACGATGTTCCTGAATTCCTCCGGTGTGCTGAGACGGCCCTGCACATTGATGGGCAGCTGCAATTCGCCGGTTTTGGCATAGGGCGGTCCGTTTATGATTCCGGCTGCGACCTGCGCATTCTGCTGGCGGACGGCATTCACGACATCGTCCGCCGTCATGTTGAGCTCGGCGATCTTCTCCGGATTGAGCCAGATGCGCATTGCGTAATCGCCGGAGCCGTAGAGCTGTACGCTGCCGACACCCTCGATCTTGGCGAGGCGATCCTTGACGTTCAGCACCGCATAGTTGCGCAGATAAAGCATGTCGTAGCGGCCGTCGGGCGACAGCAGATGGACGACCATCGTGAGATCGGGAGAGCTTTTCGCCGTGGTGACGCCCAGCAGCTGTGTCACCTGCGGCAGGCGCGGCAGCGCCTGATTCACCCGGTTCTGCACGAGTTGCTGCGCGAGATCGGGATCGGTGCCGATCTTGAACGTAACAGTGAGCGTCAGCGTGCCGTCGGAGGCGGCCTGCGAGGACATGTAGAGCATGTTCTCGACGCCGTTGATCTGTTCTTCCAGCGGTGTCGCCACCGTCTCGGCGATCACATTCGGATTGGCGCCGGGGAACTGGGCGGTAACAACGACGGAAGGCGGGACGACCTCGGGATATTCCGAGATCGGAAGCTGGGTCAGCGCGATGAGCCCGGCGAGGAAAATCAGGACCGATATGACGCCGGCAAAGATCGGGCGATCGATGAAGAATTTGGACAAACTCATGACGTCCGCCCCGAAAGGCGCTCCCTCAAACCGTTTGGAATTTCAGGCGATCAGCGCGATGCCAGATCGTCCGCATCGGGTCTTGGATCAACAAGCGCGCCGGGCTGCACTTTCTGCAATCCGCTGATAATGACGCGGTCGCCATCATGCAGGCCCTGTTTCACGACCTGTTCGTTTCCCACCTCGTCGCCGAGCGTAACCGCGCGATATTCCGCATGGTCGGCCTTGTCGACGACGAAGACAAAGCGCTTGCTCTGGTCGCTGCCCAGAGCCGTTTCCGGCACCAGGATCGCGTTGCTCGCGCGTGCGCCGGCGAGCCGCACCGAAACAAACATGCCCGGCACCAGTGTTCCGTCTTCATTTGCGAAGCGGGCGCGGGCGCGGATTGTGCCGGTGCTCGTATTGATCTTGTTGTCGAAGCTTTCGATCGCGCCGTCATAGACATAGCCAGTGTCGCCGGGGATCGTCAGTTCGACCGGAAGATGGCGCTGCTGCGCGGCGGTGGCAGCCTGCGCGCGCACGGCTTCGAGATAGGTCTGCTCGTCCACATCGAAATCGGCATAGATGCCGTCATTGGAAACGATCGATGTCAGCAGCGGCGCGTTCGCCCCGCTCTGCACGACATTGCCGACGGTCAATTCCGCGCGGCTCACCCGGCCATCGATCGGCGCCTTGACGTAAGCGTGGTCGAGATCGACTTGCGCGCTCGCGAGCTCTGCCTGCGCGGCCTTGATGGCAGCATCCGCGACGCCTTCCGCGTTCACGCGCTGATCGTAATAGGCACGGCTGATCGCCTGGGCGCCGATTAGCGCCTTGGCGCGTGCGAGATCCGTATGCGCGAAGTTGGCGTTGGAATTTGCCGTGGCGATATCGGCGTTGGCCTTGGCGACCGCGGCTTCGTAGGGCCGCGGGTCGATGACGAAAAGAATGTCGCCTTTCTTCACCTGTTGCCCGTTCCGGAAACGGACCTCGGTGATGCGGCCATTCACTTCCGGGCGGATATCGGCGGAATCGACCGCCGTCATGCGGCCGGAAAATTCCGACCAGATGCGCACCGGTCTCGCATGAACGACCGCGACGCCAACCGATAGTGCGGATGGGGCAGCGGGAGCCGGTTTGATATTGGCTTTGGCATGCCAGGCGATCAGGCCCAGCCCGCTCAAGAGAAGAGCTGCCGCCGCGCCCAAAAGAGCTCGGTTCCTCAATAATCTCGAGTTTGCGAGGGGATGTGCCCCAACCTCAAAGCGCTCGGTCCGGGTCAGTTCTGCGATGTGCGACATCGTCTGGCCTCCAATTCTGTATTGATTGCTACAGATATGGAGGCTGGAACCAGACCTTCAAGCGTATTATGTATCACGCGATACAATAATAATGGAAACGCAGTGAGGACGGGACGGCCCCGCAGTTTTTGCACGGATACCGTGCTGGACCGCGCGATGACGGTTTTCTGGCGCAAAGGCTATGAGGGCGCTTCGCTGGCGGATTTGACGGAGGCCATGGGCATCAATCCGCCGAGCCTCTATGCGGCCTTTGGCAACAAGGAGGGGCTCTTCCGCGCGGTGCTCGAACGCTACGATGCACGCCGCCAGGCGCTGATGGACCGCGTGATCGCCGCATCGGATCCGCGTTCGGTCGCGCGGATATTTCTCGAAGGCGTGGCGGATTTCTCTGCCGATACCGGGGGTCGCACTCCGCCGGGATGCCTTCTGGTGCAGAGCGGCCTCTCCTGTTCCGACGCGGACATCCCACAGGCTTTGGCAGAGCACCGCGCCGAAAAGGAACGTGCGCTGCGTGAGCGCTTCGAGCGCGACAAGAAGGCGGATCGTCTTCCCAAAGACGCCAATCCCGCGACGCTTGCGAGCTATCTCGTTGCGGTCGCGAATGGCATGTGCATCCAGGCAGCTGCGGGTGCCACGCGGAAACAGCTGCACGACGTTATTGAGATTGCGCTTGCCGCCTGGCCGCTGTCGGCGAAGACAGAGCCGCGGTCCGATGACGACGGCACGCGTGCGATGCGGACGGCAGTAGATAAATAAGTGTCACACGGGTCCGATACTCCGATGAAATTGTCCAACATGTACCCCCGAAGAGGATCAGACGGCCCACACCCATCCGGCGACCGAGCACAATCGTCGCGCAGCTGAACACCATGAGCATGCCGCCCGGCACCACCGGGAAGCCGCGCAGCATCATGAAGACGGAAATCACGAAACCGCTGCGCACCACGCACATTCGGCCCACGGCCATGCGGCCCACGCCCGCACCATGCGGGGGAAGCCAGCAAACATCACATTGCCGACCATGAGGGCGAAGAAGGGCACGAAGCCGGGTAATATCCGCGGGCCTACAACGGGGCGGCTCGTCTCTCCGCCTGTCGCCCCGTTCACTTTTCCGACCCGGTAAGGCGTTACCGCCTGTTACCGGTGTTGCCTGGCACCCGGAATCTTGTGCGCGAAAACATTTCGCCCCAGTGCGGGGTTGTCGGGCGAAATCGATACGCGCAGAGTGAGACCGCAATCCGTGAACGATTCGCGGGCGCGCCCAATGCCAACCATCGACCACGCTGCGGTACTGGACAATCCTTGGCTGGTCGCCGCGATTTCGTTCGCCGGCGGCGGACTTGCAGGCGAAGTAGCCGGTTTCCTGCATGGCGATCTGGGATGCGGCCTCAAAGTCGCGATCGGCGCAGGCGTCGCACTCATCATTTTCGGCGCGATCTGGTTTTTCGCACCGGCAACGGGCGCGTAGCGTGACGCAGGGACGCATGCTCCGTCGCGCAACAGTCCCTGGACGCGAAAACGTCCGCGCCACGTAATTTGCGCCAATGAAAATCCCGGCCGGATCCTGCGAGAGCGGATTCCATTCGATCTCGACCAAATAAACTCTGTCATGGCCCGCAGATACCGGTCGTGACAGAGATTGGGAGTGATTCGATATGACCGATATTCGCTCTAACTCCCATCTGTCGTGCCACCACCTGGGAGAATGATGGCATCCGGCGACGCGTCGGGAATGATTTCCCGGCGCAGGAACCCGAGACGGCTTTCGAGCAGATCCGCATTTTCCACAGTCCTCGGCGCGGAGACGGGATAGACTTCCTTGAAATTTCCATTGTTGCGGACGGCTTCGATCCAGTCTTCCATGAGCAAGCAATAGGTTTCGAGCGCCTGCTGCGGAGAAGCGTCCGGCAGGACGACCATGTAGACCGGCGGCAGATCGCCGATCACGACCCACAGCCAGTCGTCGGTCCCGTCAATCTTTTCTGTGAACTCGAACAGGAAAAGTGCAATCACGAAACCGACGCCGAAGGCGAAATACATTTCGCGGATGGGCGGGCACCAATGGAACGAGGTGATGTAGTTGCGCGCCCCGATGGCCATTTCTTCGAGGAGACGCGTATCTTCCTCATCTTCACCTTTCATGTTTGAGACGGGTGTCAGCATAGGATTTTCCTCACTTGATTGATTTGAGCGGTGGTGCAGACGAATCATTCGGGAATAATTGGAAGTTCATCCAGAGGTATTTGCTCCGGCGTAACCTGTTCTTCCGGGGCAGGCGCAGTTTGAGGTGACGAATTTTGTTCCGGAGAGCTCGGTTTGGGGGTTGGATCAGGTGGCGTGCAATCACCGGGTTCCCAATCATCTTTGCCGTTCGCGCGCGACCGCTTCAGCGGCGGGATTGTGCCGATGAACGCGCCGTTGGCATCGCAGGAAATGCCGCGCCCGCTCCCGGAAGGCGACAGCCGAAATTCGCGGATCAATTTACACCCCGTCCCTTGGTTTCAGATTAGAACGTATCATGAACAAGACGGCATGTCCATATCGGATTTTATGATAACCATTTTAGTCTTTGTAGTTTGGCCTGGTCTCGGGCCATGCCGATGAATCCGGTGGCACCGGCGACGAATACACGCAGGCGCCAAGTCTCCAGGTTTCGCCGGTGACAGATGTGTGCTTGAGTTATTCTGGTAAAGCAGCAATGTTATCATGGTATCGTGATTATGAGCGAACCGCGCGAGAATCGCCTTGGGATTTACCTGAAGGACCGCCGCGCCAGGCTCGACCCGGCGGCGTTCGGCTTCTCGCCGCAACGCCGGCGCACGCCCGGTCTGCGCCGCGAGGAAGTGGCTCAGCGCGCCAATATCAGCCCCACCTGGTACACTTGGCTGGAACAGGGACGCGGCGGGGCGCCTTCGGTCGATGTGCTCGACCGGATCGCACGCGCGCTGGTGCTGACAGATGTCGAACGCGAACATCTCTTCCTGCTCGCGCTCGGACGCATGCCCAAGGCGCGCTATCAGAAGAACGAAGGCGTGACGCCGCGGCTACAACGCGTGCTCGATGCGCTGGAACCGACACCCGCCCTTGTCAGAACCGCGATATGGGACGTTGTCGCCTGGAACCGGGCGGCGACGGTGATGCTGACCGATTATGCTTCGCTGCCGCCCGAGCAGCGCAATATCCTGCGTTTCATCTTCCTCGATCCGCGCGTTCGTGCCGCGCAATACGATTGGGAAAGCGTGGCCCGCTACGTCGTCGGTGCATTTCGCGTGGACGCGGCGCGTGCCGGGGCCGCGGCGGAAGTGGAACCCCTCGTCGACGAACTCTGCCGGCTCAGCCCCGAATTCCGGGCGATGTGGCACGACAACGACGTCCGCAGCCATGGCGAAGGCATCAAACAAATTCGCCACCCGGTTCTCGGCCTGCTCGCCTTCGAATATTCCGCCTTCGCCGTCGACGGCCGTCCCGATCTCAGCATGGTCGTCTACAACCCCGCGACGCCGGCAGATGCGGACCGGATCCGGTCGCTGCTCGAATCCCCACCTGCTTCCAATCGGATGTGATCAATGCTCTCAGTTTGCGGGAGCCGGATGCCTTGCCTTCCGGTCGTTCACCGCAGCACACGCCACTCTGCGCGCCGCGCATGTCGATATCGGCGTCCAAGAATGCTGCAATCGCTGTCCTGTCGGAATATTTCCACGATCTCGGGGGCCAGCCGCAAACTTTCATAGAGGCTAGACGCGTCGCTTATGAGTTGTGGGCCGGCGCAAAAGTTGGCCTCACTCAGCAGTATCGCCTGTTCCGAGGGCGAGAATTCGTCAAGCGCGGCGCGGCCGCCCGAGAGCGGCAACATTGGTCGCGACCTCTGCAGCATCGCGGGAAACGGCAACCATGGCGAAGGCTTGGAATTTCAGGCAGCAGATCTCGCGTCCGGATTTCGAGTCCCATATTCGCGCTGTATTATCCCAGGATGCGGTGACTATGCGTGTGCCGTTCGGGCTGAACGCGGCAGTATAGACCTTGTTATCATGTCCGCGCAGAATCACGATTTGCCGTGCCGTCTTCGCGTCCCAGATCCGTGCCGCCGTGCCCGCGAGCGGCATGACGATTCCCACGGCGGCGAGCAGAACGATGACGGCTCACGTCCTGCCCCTGTCAGGCCCCGAAAATCTATCGGAAATGCCAGGCGAGGACCAGACTTCACCACAAAATGCATGAAGGACACAAACAAATAGCGCCCGCCTCGCGCGCAATCATTCCTTGTGCTTTCTGTGCTCTTCGTGGTTCGACAACGGCTCCAAAAAATCATGGGCGGATTGCTCCGCCCATGATTCATTACAATACTCAGTTCCAGCTCAGCTGTTCAGAGTGACGGAGACGGCCTTGGACGCGATGCCGTTGACGACAACCTGAAGCGTGCTTGCACCAGTCTCGCAGGTGCTCGGAACATCGAACGTGGCATTGGTCGTGCCGGTTGTCCACACGCCCATGGTCGAGAAGTCATAGCTGTGGCCGTAGCAGACATCGCCCGAGCTGGTGTTGTGATCTTAACGATCGGCCAGTTCGTCGCCTCCTGCGAGTCGTCGCCATAGGTGCCACCCAGGTCCCACCCGTTAAAATTGGTGCCCGATATGGCGTTGCCGGTGCTGCCGACCGTAAGGGTGGTCGACACGCTTGATACCACCGGCTCCCACTTCTTCTTGGCCTTGCCCTGGGGCGTATAGACCGAGACTTCGGGCGTCGGATCCTGGCTGTCATCCCAGAGAACCTGGCCTGTCGGAAGCAGGAGCAGATTGCCGAAATAGGAAGGATCGTTCGGCGCCTCCTTCGGGTCGTTCACCTGGGTTGCCGTTACGGTGCCCGTCTTGCTGATACTGAATTCCCAGAAATGCGACGGTTCCTCATAGGTGCCGGGACTTGCCTGGACGAGCACATTGCCGTCGGGCAAAGTCGCCGCGGGAGCGTCCGCGCAGTCATAGATCGTGCCGCCGACCTCCATGACCGGTCCCGACGTCCAGGTACCGGTGGCGACGTCGTAGATGTCGTTGACGCCGGTCGACGGATCGGCGCTGAACTGAATGATTGTGCCCTGCGAACCATAGGCCGGCGTGAGCGGTGCCGCGCCGAGCTCACGGTATTCGGTGGTGGTCAGCAGATTGGCCGTTTTTCCCGCGAGGCTCTAGGTCCCCGTCGCGGTGTCGTAGATTTCGTAATCGTCGTAATCGCTGCCGATATTCCACACATCGACGGTCAAAACGTCGCCGCCCGGCAGCGCCGTCCACCCTTCCTCGCTGTTGCTGCCATAGCCCGTCTGCGCTTTCCAGGTCACGGTCGAGCCGCTGATCGAAGCGAGCGCCTGGTTGCTGTTGCAGCATTCGGCGAGCATGTAAGTGCCGTTCGGCAGGATGATGCTGTCCGCATCGCCGATCTCCGTCCAGCCGCTTGGCGCCGCGACGGACGTCCAGGCATTATTCGCCGTATTATAGAAAGCGCCCGCGGTGCTCTCGCCGCTCCCGCACAGATTATATTCACCGCCGTTTTCGATCACGTCGCCGGTTGGCAGGACCTGCTCGGCGTAATAGAGCGGGCAGTCGTTGCTCGGCGCCTTGGCGATCGCGGTCCAGCTGCCGTCGGTGTATTGGCCCTTGCTGTCCGGCGTGAGTGTGTACCACTGATTTGTTCCCGCATCTGCGATCAGAACCCTGCCGTCGGTAAGCAGCTGAGGCTCCCAGGGTCCGTATTCAATGAACGAGGGAAGCTTTGCGACGTCCGTCCAGGTGCCGGATTTGGCTTTCTTGGGCGCCACATAGGGAGGCTGATAGGGCCCGACATGAATCGTGGGCATGTTCGGATCCGGCGGCGTGATGCCATGTGTGTATGGGCGGTAGACCGGACGTGCGGACGCGCTGGTGCACACCATGCCCATCGCCGCGAGCGCCACAATCGAGGCGCCGACGGCGAGATGACTGCGAATTCTCATCTTTGTCTCCCCTGAAGAGCCGTCCGACGATCGGACCGGCTCGCACCGCCTTCGTGCAGGTGATGCGTTTGCAGTATACTGGCAAATATTCGCCCAAATTGCGAGCGCCATGCTATTGCAGCGCCCTTGGCGTAGCCGGCGGGCTCAGCCCGGTCGTCCGAATCGGGCTACGCCGTGATCTAATATTTTAGAGTCGCCGACACAAAGATGGTACGACCCAGCGGATCGTAGAGGCCGGTAAGGACGTTGCCGTTGGTGAACACGGGCTGGGCGGATTCGGCAAGGACCGGCGGCTCAACGTCGAAAATGTTGTTGACGCCGGCGCGCAATTCAACGCCGGGCCGCGCCTGCCAGGCGGCGGACAGATCGAAATAATGATAAGCGGCGATGCGCGCATCGCTGCAATCGCCGGTGCCGCCGGCGCTGAAATGGCCGCCCGCGCATTCGGTGAGACCCGGTCCGCCGCCGAGAAGCGCGTTTGAGGTATCGGCATCGAGGCCGACGGCACCGATGTAACGCCATTGCAGCGAAACAGCGACATCGAAGGGCGAAGACCAAGTCAGCCTGATGTTGGACCGCCATCTGGCCGCGGGCACGCCGCAGGTCGGCCCGTAAAGACCGGCGCAATTATAGGCGCTCTGGGACGCGATCGATGCGGTGAGCGGCGTCACGGGTATGGCTTCGGTATCGAGGGCGTCGAGCCAAGTTCCGATCGCATTCACGGCGATCGTTCCCGCATTCGCGCCGATCCAGTCGGCCATATCCGTCTGATAGTCGAGTTCGAAATCGACTCCTTTGGTTTTCAGATAGCCGGTGTTGACATTGTCGACGGCGACATAGCCGCTGCCGTAGAGCGCGCCGCTGCCGCTGCGGTGGACGAAAGGGCAGAAAAAGGCTTCGCTTTCGGCCGTGGCGGCCGGTCCATAACAGTCGTTGAGGATTTCGGCGGCCGGCAACGCCGAAATATAATTTGCAACGTCGATGCTCCACCAGTCCACTGTCGCGGTTAGCCCGTCGGCGAATGCCGGCGTGAAGACAATGCCGGCGCTGCGCGTGTTCGACGTTTCAGGCTTGAGATAGACATTTCCCCCGAATTGCTCGTTGCAAACCGAGGCCGGACAGTTAAGCACGCTCGTGCCGGCATGCGGGACCCTCGCGCATTGGCCGGTGGTGATGGTGGCGCAGGGATCCGAGCCCGGATAGCTCGTGCTGAATCCGCCGATCGTCTGGGGCGTGAAGAGTTCGAGCACGTTGGGTGCGCGCGCGGCGTGCTGCAGGCTCGCGCGGAAGCGGATATCGTCGGCGGCCTGCCACTCGCCCGCGCCGTACCAGGCATTAGTCGCGCCCGCCGTACTGTAGGACGAGTAGCGATATCCACCCTTCAGTGTTGCGTCTTCAATGAACCGGACATTCTGGATCAAGGGCAGCTCAACTTCGCCGAAGCCCTCGCTGACATCGAACCCGGAGAGGGGCACGGCAGGAATCGGCAGGCTGCCCTCAAGGTCGCCGGTCAGATATTCGTAGTCGGGAGAGAAGGCGAGACTTTCTTCGCGGTATTCGAGGCCGAGGACCGCCACGGCCGAATCCCGTGCCAATGGCGATCGCATACCCCAATCGCCGAGATTTCCCGTCAGTGAGCCGCTGACGATCTTCTCTTCGGTCCAGCCTGACTCCAGCGCGGTCGTGCTTACATAGTTCAGCATGGCCGGATTGACCGCGCCGAAGCCGTTGAAGATGTCGAGAGGGATGCAAGCCGGCGAACTGGCCGGCACGCCGCCGACCTGCTCTGCAGCGTAACATTTTCCCGTTGCGGGATCTACTTCGAGCGCGTTCTGCACGCGCGAGGTGGAAAAATTGCCGCTGGTGTTTTCCGCGAGATCGGTAAAGCCTTGCTGGGCGTAGGCATTGTACGACCAGCCGCCGCCAAGATCTCCGCGCGCCCCGATCTGCATGCGATACGAGGTGTGCCGGAGCGCATAGCGGCGCTCGCCGCCTTCGATGTCGCGCCGGGCCACGTAAAGATTGGCCTGGCCTGCGAGGCCGTTCGGATTTCCGGAAAGCGCGGCTGCGTTTCCCGCGCCGTTCCAGAATGTTCTTCCGTCGACCGTGGTCTCTTTGTCGCCGGGCAACTCGCCGCAGAGTAAGTAGTTCTCCTGCGCGGTCATGTAGGGATTGGCGCAATCGACATAGACCGAGGAGCTTGGTCCGGTACCCGACCCGAAGAACAGGCCGGACGGCGCGATCTGCGCCACAGTGCTGTCGTCGGCCATCATGAAACTGGCATAGGCCGTCAGTTCGCGGTTCGCGTCGTAATGGGCGAAAAAGCCCCCCGTGTAGCGCGTGTCGGGTCGCTGGAAATAATTTGTCGGATCGAAATTGTAGAGCTGGTCCGGGTTGCCGGTGAAAGGGATGAAGGCGCCGCTGCCGTGCTTGCCGGTGCCGGTTTCGAAGAACTGGTAAGGCTTTCCGGCGGCGTTGTTGTCGAACGACAGCCATTGATTGTAATTGGCGGAACCAGCGCAGAAATCCTCCTGGCCCGTGGTTGCAATCGTGCACTCGGAATAGTCCCGCGACTGCTGGAGCACCGCCGCCATGCTGCGATAGCCAAGATAAAAGCTGACATTGCCCTTGTGGTCGGGCGAACTCACGCCCATCAACAGCGTCGCGTCCTCGGTCGCGCCGTTCCAGATACCGTAGGGCGATTGCGCGTAGCCGAGCGAACCCTGATCGATCTGGGCCTGTGTGAGGTCCCGCCACCGCGACGTGTTATTATCATTTTGCGTGATGGAGTATGTTCCGTCGAGTTCGATTCCCTCGAAATCCTTGCGCAGGATGAAATTCACCACCCCGGCCAGCGCATCGGAGCCATAGACGGCCGAAGCGCCGCCCGTTTCCACTTCGATATGATCGACCAGCGCGGTCGGGATGGTGTTGATGTCTGGCGCGGGATCAAGCGGATCGCCGGGCATGAGACGCGAGCCGTCGACCAAAACCAGCGTGCGCGAGGGACCGAGATCGCGGAGATTTACATTGTCCGTGCCCGTCGCCCCGTTCGAAACATTCGCGTTCTGCGCCAGGAAGGCCTCCGGCAGATTGTTGATGAGCGTGGTAACATCGGTCGTGCCTTCGAACCCGATTTCCGGCCGCCCCACCACGGCCACGGGGCTTGCGCCGGTGAGGCCAGTCTCGGGAATGCGCGACCCTGTGATGACGATAGTTTCGACATCGGACGGTGCCGCCAGCGATGACTGATCCAAAGGTGCTGCGAGTTCGCTGCTTGGATGAATCTTCCGGACAATGAGTCCGCCGGTTCCGTCGGGAATGGTTTCGAGGCCGGAATCCTTCAGCGCTCGTGCGATTGCGTCCTTTGCGGTCATCTTTCCGCTGAGCGCCGGCGCGCGCAGACCAAGGACTGAGTCCGGCGTGAATAAAACATTTTCGCCGGTCGCGCGGGCAATGTCCCGGAGTGTCTGTGCAAGCGGTTGCGCCGGAATTGTGATAATTGTTTCCTGGGCGCGCGCGAACCCGGCGTTGAGCGCGCACAGCGCCACGCTTCCGACCAGCGCCCGGCGCAACCTGGCCGCCCGCCCCCGATACATTCGCACGTCCCCGTTCTGCTGCAGCCCTTCCGTCAAGTGAAGGAAGGCGCGTCCCCTCAACCTTCCGGCATGCGGGATTCGTCGCGGACCAGTTCGATATGATCAGGATAATGCTCGACGACCACGGGGAGAAGCTGTGACACGGAACGGGCGAACGCGATATTGTCGCCGACGCGATAGACACCGCTTAATTTGAGATTCGCAATTGCAGCATCGTTGATCACGATCGGCACCGTCGAATAGCGGTTCATTTCCGCCGCGGCAGCCGCAAGCGATTCGCTTTCGAACATGGCCTGTCCGGTTTGCCAGGCCAAGAGAGGCGCAAGATTGGGCCTGTCGATGCGAGGTGCAATATTGTCTGCCATGATCGCGCGCTCGCCGCGCTCAAGCGCAAGCCGCCGGCGCGCCGTAGCCGCTACGGCAAGAACCGTGGCGCGCCCCTCGAGAAGCACGACGGAGACGCGATTTCCGTCCCGGCGCACATCGAGCGTCGTCCGGTCGGCAAGAATGCGCTGTCCCGCGGCGTCAACCATGAAAGGGCGACGCAGTTCCGGCTTGATGCGGAAGTCGACTAACCCGCGATCGAGTTGCACTGCGCGAAGCGATTGCGTGTAGCGCTCGCGAAGCCTGGTGTCGGTATCGAGAAAGGCCCGCGTCCCGTCGCTCAGCGTGACGTGCTTCTGCTCTCCGATTTCGGTTTCGTAAACGCCGGCATAGGCTTGCTGCCAGACCGCGAATCCTGCGCCGGCGAAGGCGACTGTGCCCAGACCGGCCAGCACCGCGCGCCGGCGCAGCGCCGTGGAGCGTTCCAACAAACTGTTCTCAGCGCGGAGGGCTTCGCTAAGGTCCCAGACCGTCGTCACCGCCTCGAAGGCGCGTGCGTTTTCAGGCTTTGACCCGAGCCAGGTGCGGAATGCGTCTTCATCCGCCCTGCAGCGGTCGTCGGCATGCAGGCGCACCAGCCAGGCAGCAGCTTCCACCTTTGTTTCCGGCCCGATGCCCCGCGTTGTCTGCATCACCAGCCGTCGATCCATTCGGTGAGGAACAGGACGGCTTTCGCGACATGCTTTTCCACCGCACTTTGCGTAATGCCAAGTGTGGCGGAGATTTCGCGCAGTTTCATCCCTTGGACCCTGTGCATGACAAAGACCTGCCGTGTTCGCGGCGGCAGTCTCTCCAGACCGGCCTGGACTCTTCTTAGACGTTCGCGGGCTTCCAAAACCTCATCCTGGAGTGGTGAATTGTCTTCGAGAGTTGCACCGAAAGCTTCGATGGGCTGCGGCGCGGCGCGCCGGGCCTGCCGGTGCCGGTCGATGGCAAGATGCGCCGCCGTCTGGACCATGAAGGCAGCGGGTTCGCTGACCTCGTGTTCGGCGCGATAGGCAAAGAGCCTGAGCCAGGCGCTGTGAAGCAGATCCTCCGCGTCCTGATCCGATCGCGTTCGCCGCCGGACACGGGCGAGCATGTCGATCCAGAATTGCCTCTCTCTTGATTCCTCGGGCATGCCGCGCAACCTCCGCGACAACGATACATCATGATGCCACATGGCCGCCCGGCGAAATTTCCGGGCTGGGGGGTGGGGAAAACGAGCTTTCCAATCGTCTCAATCCTGAACAGGTACGAAATTCATCAATGCGAGAGGTGTCCATGCGCGTCGGTGTTTTGGTGGTCATGATTTCCTTGGCGGCTTCATTGCCCGCCTCCGTGCTGGCAGATCCGGACTCATCGCCGGCAGCCCAGCCGGCGGCGAATGCGCAGGCCGCGCCGGCAGCGAATGAACAGGCCGCGCCGGCAATGAATGCACAGGCCGCACCAGCACAATCGGCCGCCAGTCAGCAAAGCACGGGCGGGACGGCACAGCCCACCGAGCGTGTCGTCGTGCAAGGAACCGTTCCCACCAGCAACGTAAATCTCGATGAGATCGTTTGCCGGGAATCTCCTCCTCCGACGGGCAGCCGGCTGGGAGGCGGTCGCGAGTGCCATACGGTGCGCCAGTGGAACGAACGGGAGCGTGAACAGCAGCGGATGCTGCAACAGCAGCAATCGACGGGGTTCGTCGGCTCTGGCCACTAGCTAGAGCCGGACAGGCCTGTGGTGCCGTCGCGCGAAGTCATCCCGCGCGGAAATATTCCGCGATGCGCATCACCCGCCGGCCCGAGGAAAACACGTCATAGACGCGGCCGAGCATTGGCGCGTCTCCAGCGCAGGTGAGATGAATGGCGAGCTCGCACGCCGGCCGGCAGTCGATTTTCACGAATTCCTTGAAGGTCTCAAGGCGGTGGCTGAGCCACAGTCGACCGAGCGGAATATTGCTTTCGAGAAGTTCGACCTGGAAAGTCGGATCGAGCCGGTCCACGAGAATGTGAGATTCCGCATAGACGTACAACGTTCCCGACTTCGCGCCGCGCAGATTGATTTTGCGTTCCATGACCCGCTCGCCGTCTTCGAGTTCAAGCGGCGCGCTCGCGTCACCGCGGGTCAAGAACCGCTCCGACAGTTTCACGAGTTCGATCCGTTCGAGGAAATGGGCTTCCAGAATTTCGGTTAACGTGCCGTCGGTGATCAACAGGATGCGCTGCAGCGGCGTGAGCGTCGCGGCGTCGACGCCGTGGAGGTGCGCGAAAAGATCGATGGCAGACATTCCGGGGCCGGTTGGTTGTCGCGCCCCGTCCGATAGCGCAATGGCTGTCTTCGGGCCATAAGAGTATTTGGGCCCGGGCGTGCGCGTCGTCCGGGCGCCCCGTCCAGAATTTGAACCGGACAGCAATGGCGCGGCATCGGATATCTGATGACAAAGACCGGGTCGGGCTGACTGCATCCGATCCGCAATGTATGACGATTACGACCATCACTCCGCCGGATAGCCGAAGCGCGCCGCCCAGGGTGCGAGGATCGGGAGCACGGGGACGAGTTCGTCGCGGTAATGGCGCCAATGCCCCACCGCTCCGGCATAGAGGCCGCGCCGCACCTGGCGGGCGCTCGCGCTGCGCAAGTCGATCGTCTCCGCCGCCCGCCGGAAATCGCGCATGGATTGGCACCATTCCACGCCCGCGAACTGACAAAGACCGCGAATGGTCGGGTCGAAATCGTCAATGATGTTTTCGTAGCGGAGTTCTAGAACATCGAGCGGCAGTTTCTTCCGGCAGATATCCGCAAGCGCCATGGTGGCCGCATAGAGGTGGGCGCAATCCTCGAGGCGCAGGAATTCGCGGCTATAGGGTGTGGGATCGAAATGGCGGCGGAAGCAGCTCAGCACCACGTCACGCGGATCGCGGACCGCGAAGACGATCTTCGCCGCCGGGAACAAACGCGCGATCAGCGGCAGCCGAAAGGTGTTGATGGGCATCTTGTCGATGAAAATCTTTCCGGCCACCGGAAGATGGGCCGCGCGAACCGCGTTCCAGTAATTCTGGTGCCACGCGGCGATCTCGGAATTGGCAAGCTTGGCCAGCCGGTCGAGGCTTTCATTGTTCATAAGAAAGGCCCGTGCGGCGTCGTCCAGAAAGTCGATCTCGTCGGCATGGGCGACGTTCCGACCGGCCGCCAGAACGGTTTCGATCAGCGTCGTGCCGCTGCGCAGGAACCCGAGCAGGAAAACATGGCCGGCCGGCTGCTCCGTATTCGCCCGCGGACGGGCCGACGCGCTCCAGGGTTCCGATCGTTCGAAGTAATTTGTCAGTACGCGGGCGACCTCGGTCGCACGCGGGCCGGTTTCGGACCAGAGATCGCGCAGCATCGCTTTAGAAGCGCGCGCGACCGCGAACGCCTCTGGGTAGCGGCGGTGCCGGTCGAAGGCGTCAGCGGCAAATCCTGCCACCACCGCCGTGCCCGCGGCCTTTTCGACGGCGGGATTTTCCAGAATCCCGCGCAGCCTTTCCGCGGCGGCGGCGAAATCCCTGTCTTCGATTTCGACCAGCGCAAGCGCGACATGGGCGACCTCGTGGCCGGGTGCGTGCGCAAGGGTTTTCAATGCTTGGTTACGCGCCTCTGCGAAATCACCTGAAAGTGCTGCGATCAGCGCCAGGCAGCCGGAGGCATTCGCATGGTCGGGGCGCTGCGCCAGCACTTTGCGAAAGCACGCGGCCGCTTGTTCCCACTGCCCCATCTGCTGCAGCGTTTCGCCGCGGACGTAATCTACGGCCGGAAAATCGGGCTGATGCGCCTGCGCCGCATCGAACAGCGTCAGCGCCTGAGCATATTTCATCTGCTGCTTGAGCGCGATTCCGAGCCGGTGGGCGAGGGCCGCCGCAAGCGCGGGCTCGCGCGGGGACGGCACCTCGCGGAGTACGCGCTCCGCCTCGGCCGGGCGGTTAAGATGGCAGAGCACCTCCGCCAGTCCCAGCCGCGCCACGGTCTGGGCTGGGTTGAGACGAAGAACGTCGCAATAGCTTGCCTCGGCCGCCGCATATTCTTCCCGGCGAGCGAGCCCGGCAGCGAGGCAGAGATGCGCATTCGCATCGACCGGTTTGAGGCGTATGGCTTCGCGGAACTCGGCAATGGCGTCCTCCATTCGGCCAAGTGAAGCCAGAAGCTTGCCGAGATCGCGATGAACATGCGGCTGCGCGGCGAGGCTGGCGAGCGAGCGCCGGTAAAGTTCTTCAGCTTCCGCCGGCTGGCGCTCAAGGCGCCGCACCGTTCCCAACAGGTGCAGAAAAGCCGGATCGTCCGGTGATCGGGCCAGCGCGCGCGTCAGCAGCGATGCGGCCTCGGCAAGCTCTTTGCGCTGCAGGTGAAACAGCGTTTGCGAAATCGTGGACGATCTCGTGTCGGCTGCCGGCCGTGCAGCAACACTCATGCGCGCATGCACTCCGGATCGCACATCGCACCACCGGCGAACGCCACAACAGGCATGCGAGAATGCGGGTTTGCGGCGCGCTCCGTATGTCGTTCTCCAAAGCGCTAGCGGCAAGGTGCGCGTGTCACAATCGGGCGGCGTCCTACAAACGGCAGCCTTTTAGCTGATCAGCCGCGGAACGCGCATATTTGTAGGATCACGTCCGACAAATGTAGCGGAACAAACTTTTGGTGTTGCGAGAAAACGGCGCGGGAACGGCCCCACGAACTACCGCGCCGTGTTGGCGCGTCCAAGATCAGGTCGGCGAGCGCGAGCAGCGCAACGACGGCAGCAAAAATGAGATTGGCGGGTTGTGGCCGCCAAACGACCGATACGATGCCGATCCCGGTTACCTGCACGGCAAGCCCGGGATAACCGCAGAGAAAGATCGCCGAAATAAGCTCTGCGCGCCCGTCTCGCCGGGCGATCCCATTGGCTACTTCCAAGGTGCCGCGACAGGCGAGGCCGAGAACCACACAGGCGAACGACGTGCGGGCCAGAAACAAAGGCAGCGAGCTCGCCAGTTGTGCAAAGACCAGAAGTGCGCATACGCCATTGCAACGAAACGCACGCGCCTGCGCAAGCGTTGCGCCGGGAGTGGAAGCGACAGGCGGGCGGCGCTCATCCGGCTTCTTCGACATGTGAATGCACGACACCGCGGATGGCGCCGGAAGCCGCTTTGAGCTATAAGGCAGGGAAATGGGCCGATGGCTGCATGCGCTCGCGCAGCAGGGCCATCACAACCGGGGGTAAAGATGAAAACTGTATCCATCGCCTTGCTGGCGGGAATTGTTTGCTGCGCTTTTGTCAGGCCGGCCGCAGCGGCGGCTGCCGCGAGCTACACGGAGAAGGTAGTGTGGTCGTTCCGTCATGGAACGGACGGACACTACCCCTCCGCCAGTCTGATCGATGTAGGAGGCGTGTTGTATGGAACGACACTGGGCGGTGGGGGCACTGGTTGCAAACAGAGACATCGTCCTCATGGGTGCGGGACGGTGTTTGCGTTTAACCCGGGCAGCGGCGCAGAGAGGGTGCTTTATTCCTTCGCCGGCGGCACGGACGGTTTCTCGCCAGAGGCGGGGCTGATTGATGTAAGGGGTATTCTGTACGGCACGACCGCTAATGGCGGAGGCCTGCGTAAGGATTGCAAGCATAAATGCGGAATTGTGTTTCTCATAGATCCGAACACCGGTGCCGAGACGGTGCTTCATTCGTTTCTGCGCCGGCCAGAGGGTTTGGAGCCTGAGGCTGATCTCGTCTATCTAAGGGGAAAGTTATACGGAACGACCGCAGAGAGCGACGCCTATGACGGGGGTACGGTGTTTTCGATCAGCTTGCACCACGATGCCGTGAGGGTGGTTCATTCCTTCTCGGGCGGCACAGACGGCGGGTACCCGCTTGCCGGCCTGATCGATTTGGATGGCACTCTGTACGGAACGACGGCACGTGGCGGTGCCCATGACGACGGCACGGTGTTCTCGCTCGACCCGGGCACGGGTGCCGAGACGGTGATCCATTCGTTCTATGAAAGCGGGCACAAGGACGGCAGTTATCCCGTGGGCGGCCTAACTGCCGATTCGAATGGAATTCTGTACGGAACGACGGTATTTGGCGGCGCCCATCGCGAGGGCACGGTGTTCGCGCTCGATCCGACGACCGGCGCGGAGACCGTGCTTCATTCCTTCGGTGGTCGAGACGACGGCCAGGACGCCGAAGCCGGCTTGATCGATGTGAAGGGGATGCTATATGGAACGACGCGATCTGGCGGTACCCATGGTTGGGGCACGGTGTTCTCCGTCGACGCCGACACAGGCGCGGAGACGGTGCTGCATTCGTTCGCTGCGGGCGCGGATGGCGCATACCCACAAGCCGGCTTGATTGATGTGGACAGCACGCTGTATGGCACAACGGAATGGGGCGGCGTCCACCACCGCGGCACGATATTCGCGCTCACGAAGGATCGTTAGGCGTGGATTTGTCTGGTTTTCACCGGGCAATCGCATCGCGCAGGGGAAGGTCGAAAGGCATAGCCATCTTCCCTTTGTGCGGGAACGGAATCAGTTCCCCTCCCGCGTCAGGTCGGCGATGAAGTTCGGCTGCCAGGTTTTGCCGAAATCGGCGGAGAAGGCCTGTTCGAAGTGGTAGGAGACCGGCGTGATCTTCGACCAGATCTGGCGGACGAGTATCGTGCGGCCATTGTAATTCTCCTGGTCGAGAAAAGTGCCGACGCCATTTTCGAATTCGCCGATCGCGGGGGTTGTTATCTGGCCCGAACCGCTCGAGCTGAAATTGAGGCTCCATTGATGGGCGGCGGCACCGTAAAGGCGCAATGTCATCAGTTCGAGGTGATCCGGCCCGTCGGCCTCGATCGTTTCCACGCTTCCCGTTCCGTCGAGCAGCGGCCTGTCCGTCTTGGTGCCGTCACAGGTCACCCATCTGTTCGATCCGGCGAGCGGATCGAGCAGGCGGCGGATATGGGTATGAAACCTGCCGAGCGCAAAGTCGAAATCATGGCTGCAGCCATTCACGTCGATTAGACTGGCCGCGGGAAGCTCGCCATCCACGCAATTCTGTTGACTGCAGAAGGGATAGAGAACGTTCACCATGCCCGAACCCGGGTCAAGCGCAAATACCGTGCCGCAGCCATCATAATAGGTGCGGTTCGTGCCAGCGCCGCCTTGATTCGTTGTTCCGTACAGTGTTCCTTCCACCTCGATCAGGCCGGCTTCCGGTGTCGCGCCATCCGTGCCGCCCGCGAAGGAATGAAGTACCTTCTCCGTACCGGTATTCAGGTCAAGGGCAAAAACCGTTCCATAAATCCCACAAGCACGGGACAATAGACTGGCTTGTGGCCAATATCAATCATTCGAACGCCATGCCGGCTCATCGGCGCCGTTCGTTGTGCCATACGGTACGCCCACCTCCCCCGGGGGCACCTCTAAAACGCGCTTTGATCAATTCATTTCGCAGGTGGATTCGCGATCAGGTAAGGGAGGCCGCCGTTGAGTTTCGATGTTTCCTTCCAGACCTTCTTGTTGAAACCCTTGGGAAGCCCGGATTGGAGCTGTTGTGTGGACAGGCCCTTGATGCCCGGGTCATTGGCGATGTTTCCTGCGCCTTGGGCCGGATTGGTGATACCGCTCGTCGTTGTGTCCCAATAGGTATGCTTGAGGCTGCCGGATTTCGAGATGTCGTAGCCGATCAGTCCGCCAACGGAGCTGCCCGTCCCCGCCGGTGCGCCGGTCGAATAGGAATATGAAACCTTGGAATCATTATAGCCGACCAGCCCGCCGGCACTCGAATTGTCTGAGACCGTGACGGCTCCGGTCGCATAGGAATTGGTGACCAGTTCCAGGTAATCATTTGCACCGGTTCCGTCACCGCCAACGAGACCGCCTGCAGCCGCATTCGCCCCGGTGCTTACGGTTCCGGTCGCGTATGACTGCGAAACCTTGGCAGTGGCCGCACCGGACGAGGCCAGGACTCCGACGAGATCGCCAACTGTTGTGTTTTCAGACGTAGTTGCGACCGACGCCGTCGAATAACAGTCGGCCGCGCTCGCAGGAGATGCTCCATAGGCATAGACGATGCCTGCCACGCCGCCCACCCCGGCATACTCTCCACTGGAGGAAACGCTGCCGCCGGTCACGGAATCATTGAAAAGAAGTCCGTTGTCGCCTCCCGCGACGGCGCCGACCATCGCGTACGCGCTTGCCGTTCCGGCCGGTCCGCTGATGCTGGGATTCTGCATGTTCAGATTCTGAACTGTTCCGCCGTTCGCGTAGACCTGCTGGAACAGCCCCACGTAATCGCCTGCCGTCGTATCGTTGATCGAGAGATTTGATATCGTGTTGCCGAGCCCGGTGAATATCCCGCCAAATCCCGGCAGTGGGGAGGATGTGTAGGTGCCGTCGTTTTCGGCATTGTAGCTGTTGGCCAGGGCGAAATTGCCGGAGGAATTCGCTCCAATGTCACTGGCCAGGGTCTTTATGTCGCCGGCCAGCGTGAAGGTCGTGCCGTTGATTGAAAGCTGGCTCGACAAATTGTCAAATGCTATGTGCCCTTTGGAAGAGAACCATAGCGTTCCGCCTGCGCCGCCATCGTTGATGACAAGCGACATTCCGCTCATGCCCTTCACCGAGATTGCGTCGTCGACGGCAATGGAATGGTATGCGTCCAGTACAAGTGAGCTCGATGCGGACCATTTGACGGGCGCCGTCACGTCAATATCGCTGGCCTGCACACCGGACCCGGTCGTCGTGACTTCGACGCTGCCGGAGGCAAGCATGGTCTGGAGATCGGCGGCATTCAGAATCGCTTTGGTCGCTGTGGGGGTGCAGACGCCACCCGAGCAAGTCATGTTGGTGGTCTTCTTGGCCGAAATCGTCACGGCAGCGCTGCAAGTTCCCGCGTAAGTTGCCGTTACCAGCAACAATGCGCTTCCAAGAAAGGATTTTTCCTGCATCGAGTGGCGTGTCATTCTTGTTTCCTCTCAAGATTGCAGCGGTCCACCTTGGTCGGCTAGTATGGCAGCTTCATGACGCGCGACACGTTATCGGAGTCGGACGTCGTCCCTCATCTGAACTTCCCCGGATTGTTCCGAGCTGCTGCAGTTTGCACCGCAGGCTCGGATGAGTGCCAGTCATGCAAAAGTTCCATCCGAGATGGTGAAACTCTTAATAAATGAGACCTCGGCCGACTTATGGAAGGAGACGTGCTTTATCCTGAGCGGGTGAGGCGCGGGGTATGATGATCAAGCGACCGCCGTTTTCCGCAACAGCCGACCAGATGTAACATATTCAACTTTTTCACGATGTGTCTTCGAGGGGGCCATCGGGCAGTTTCCGCGCGCTGGCAGTCTGCAATCATCATTGTGACCGACGCAGAAGACCGGCGTGGAACTTACGGCCATTTCAATCGGGCCTTGCGTGAAGGCGCGGAGCTGCTTTCTGATTTCTGGATGCTGACATTGGGAGTACGACCCTGGGCCGGGTTAGCCGGCGCCGCCAAACCAAACCTGGGCATTGCCGGTGATATGCTTAACTATATAACTGCTTCTGCGGTAACAGTCTTGTGCGGCCAATACATGCGAAATCGCGTCGCGCAAGGATGGGCACATGGCTGCTTGGTTTCATGGCGTGACGCTCCTCGCCTTTGTGCTTCACATTGGCGGCGGCGCGGTCGCCCTGGTCTCGGGGTTCGTCGCCATATTCGCGCCCACACTTTCGCGTTTTATCTCGTTACGACGGCATGGCTGACGGTCAGGCGCATGGGTGGCGCAATCGGGCTTCCCGAAAAAATCGCCTTCGGTGTCGTTCTCGTTCTCTTCGTGCCTTTTGCAATTCTGAGTTTCCAGCTCACGACCGGACTGCCGCTGTTCTTCAAGAGCGCCATCCCGGTCAAGGGTCCGGTGCTGATCGCGATGGATGTATTTACTCTGGTCATCGCAATTACCGCCATTTAGACGCGAAAGTGGTTTTCGCCGGTGGGATATCGGGCGCGCCGCGCATCGCGCGGCATGTGGTGGATGTGTCTCGGCTCATGATGGCCACAGGCTCGGCCTTCACCAACGGACTGCCGCGCCTCCTGCCCGGCCCCATGCATGTGACGACGATCTATTTCCTGCCGCAATTCATCCCGCTCGCGCTGCTGATTTTCTGGATGGTTTGCGTGCGATTCACGGGCTGGTTCAAACCAGCGTCCGCGGCACAGCCGGCCCGGAGCCGTGAACGGACACTGGTCGCCGCAATTCCTCGCGCGCCTGATTGGTATTCTCGTCCTGATCTCGCTGATCTTTGGCGGCTTTGGCGAGATCCATATTCCTGGCACAATCATGGTTGACGGTGATGCGGGTGCGGCCGTAGGCAACATTGTGCATCACGAAACGCTGTTCAGGCTCGGCTTTGCGGCCTACACGGTGGATGAGTTGACGGGCAGGATTGCGATCATCGTCGCGCCCGACTTTGCTTCTCCCGTTTTCTTCCTTCCGACGCTTCTCACAATGCTGGCTCTGGCGGTCTGGCTGCTCACTCGTGGCGTGGACGAACCCCAGTGGGAACAAAATACGGCACGGCGAGCGCCTCCGCAGAGGCTGCCCTTGCAGCGGACGCGTATTGCCTCGCACGCCGCCCGGACGTTGTCAGATCGAGCTGGCCACCGAGCTGAACGTCGTCCTGAGATGCGTGCCTACAGATGAGACTGCGCCGATTATCACCACGGAAATGAGTGCGGCGATCACGCCGTATTCGACGGCCGTTACGCCCGCTTCATCCGAAAGAAAACTCCAAAACGCCGCTTTCACCGGGGACGCTCTCCAATTCTTGCATCTGTACGATGCAGCACTTTGATTCAAATTTGAAGCAGATTTTTGCTGCGCCGCACAAAACCGTTAAGCGCGGTTACTATTGTCTTAATTACATCCCGAGTTTGGCGCTGCAGTGTTCGACCCGGCGAAACGAACCGGATGGATCACCCAAACAGAGCCTTGACGTCCTTGAGAAGCAGGAAGAGGTGAATTGGATCGGTGGGGCGACGGAATGAAATCAAAATGCGTGTAGAAGCCGCGCGCTTCTTCATCCCTGGCATGGACGGCAAAGGCGCGGATGCCGGCGATGTCGGCGACCTGAGTGCGATTCGCGCCGAGTCGCGTCTCTCATCCCAGATGGATGTCCTTCTGCCGCGTCTCGTCGGCCCCGTCTTCGGCATGGAGGCGGCTGAAGACGATCGTCGACAGCGCGGTGAAAATGCCCAGCGCGAGGAAAGCGAGATGCAGGCCGTGGATCATCTGCACCGGTGAGCTGCGCGCGGCCGGCGGCACGAAGAACATGGTGGCGAGGCCGGCAACCGCCACGCCGAAACTCAGTGACAGCTGCTGCGCGGTACTGGCGATCGAACTTGCCGCGCTCGTCCGCGACGGGCGCACATCGGCATAGGCGAGGGTGTTCATGCAGGTATATTGCATGGAGGTCAGTGCGCCGTAGAAGAAGGCCTGCAGCACGATCTGCCACACTGGCGTGCCGATGCCGATGAGGGAGAACAATGCCAGGAACACACTCATGATCAGCGTGTTGCCGATCAACACACTGCGATAACCGTAACGCTGCAGAAGCTGCCGGATGAAGATCTTGGTGCTCATCGCCGCGACGGCCTGGGGCATGATGAGCAGGCCCGATTGCACGGGCGAGAAGCCGAGGCCCACCTGATAAAGCAGCGGCAGCAGGAACGGCACGCCGCCGATGCCAAGCCGCGTGAAGAAGCCGCCGCTCACGGCCGCGGCAAAGGTACGGCTGCGGAACAGGCCGAGCCGCAGCAGCGGCCAGCGCGTCCGTTCCGCGTGAAAGCCGTAGCCGAACAGCAGTGCCAGCGAAACGAACAGGAGCCAGAATATCTCCGGCACGCTCAGCGCGTGGTCGCCGAAGACCTCGAGCACGTAGGAAAGAAGCGCAAGACCCGTGCCGAAAAGAATGAGTCCCACGACGTCGAGCGGCTGAGTGCGTTCGCGGTAGTCCGGCAGTTTCATCCAGACGAACACCAGGCCCAACAGCCCAATGGGCACGTTGAGAAAGAAGATCGCGCGCCAATGCAGGTAAGCGACAATAAAGCCGCCCGCCGTCGGGCCCAGCATCGGCCCGACAAGCGAAGGAATCGCCACGAAATTCATGGCCTGGATAAGCTGTGATTTGGGGAAACTGCGCACCAGCGTGAGCCGGCCCACCGGCACCATCATGGCGCCGCCGCAGCCCTGCAATACGCGGCAGGCGACAAGCAGATGGATATTGCTCATCAGTCCGCAGAGGCAGGAGCCGAGCGTGAAGATGCCGATCGCCGAGGCGAAAACGCGGCGCGTGCCGAAACGATCTGCCACCCAGCCGCTCACCGGGATGAAGACGGCAAGACTGAGCGTGTAACTCGCCATCACCGCCTTCATGCTGAGCGGCGAGGTTCCGATCGCCTTGGCCACGATGGGAACGGCGGTGTTGAGGATGGTGGTGTCGAGCGACTCCATGAAGAACGCGACGGCCACGAGCCAGGGCAGGATGCGCTGGGTCGCGGCTGTTGCGGCTGGAGCACTGTGCGTGTTGCTGTGCATCAGGACGGGTTCTGGCGGACCGGGGTCGAATAGATCGCCGCGGCCCCTTGCTGCAAGAAATAGGCTATATCGACAATTCGCGCAGCGCCTGCTGCCGGGGCAGGGCGGGGTGCTCGCGCCCTGTCCTGACTTCTCTGGCGAGAATGCGAACGCACCAATCGAAAAGCCGGATTCGCGACGAGTGGTTTCTCGCGGTGAGTGCGGGCTCCGCGCTCTGTTTCGCCGTTTTCGGCAATATTCTGGCCGGCGGGCTGTCGAACCCGTTATGGCTTGGCGCGATTTTCCTCTGGCTGTTCGCGGCCGTGCTCGGTTCGGCGCTGGCTGCCGTGCGGCACGCCGAGCAGCTCGCGGTCCGCCTCGGCGAGCCTTACGGAACGCTCATTCTGACGCTCTCGGTCACCGCAATCGAGGCGGCGAGCATTTCCGCCATGATGCTGCATGGTGCCGACAATCCGACGCTGACCCGCGACACGCTGCTCGCCATCATCATGATCATTCTCAACGGCATGGTCGGCGTGTCGCTCCTGATCGGCGGCTGGCGGCACCGCGAGCAGTACTACAATCTGCAGGGCGCCAACGCCTATCTGAGCGTTATTATTCCGCTAACGGTACTAAGCCTGGTTCTGCCGAATTTCACCGAGACGACCCCGGGGCCGACCCTGTCGCGGCCCCAGGAGTTGTTCCTGATCCTGATGGCGGTCGGGCTTTATTGCGCGTTTCTGGCCATTCAGTCGGGCCGTCATCGCGGTTATTTCATGTCCGCGGACGAGGATGACGCCCATAGCGCTTCGTCAGCGCCGCATTCCGTCCTGCTGCACGCCATCCTGCTCGCGGCCTATATGGTGCCGGTGGTCTACCTCGCCGAACAGCTTGCCTCGCCCGTTGCTTATGCGATCCGCACGTTGCATGCGCCCGCCGCGCTTGGCGGCGTCGCGATCGCCGCGCTGGTGGCGACGCCCGAGGCGATCGGCGCGGCGCGCGCGGCGTTCGCAAACCGTCTCCAACGCTCCGTGAATATCTTTCTGGGCTCCGTCCTGTCGACCATCGGGCTCACGATTCCGATCATGCTGGTGATCGGCAATGTCATGGGACAGCGAATCGTTCTGGGCGTCGGGCACGCCAATCTGGTGATTTTGCTGCTGACGCTGTTCGTCAGTACCACCACCTTCACCAGCGCGCGCACAAACGTTCTTCAGGGGCTGGTGCACGTGCTTCTGTTTCTTGCCTATATCATGCTCATTTTCGAGAATTGACTGCGGCGGCATGTTGTTGACGGGTCCCCGACCCCGACCTACATTGCGCGAAATCAAGTCGAGGGGCATGAGCATGCGTTGGCCGCTGATCGGCGCTTTGGCGCTCTCTGTTGTCATTCCCTGCGCAGTTGCGCGCGCGCAAGGTTTTACCAATCAATTCCAGCAGACGTCGCAATGCGTCCTGCAATATACGGGAAATACGCGCTCGCAGCTCGCAATCCAGACGATCCAGTCGACGTGTAGCGACGTGGTCAATCCGTTGGGGCTGTCGACGAGCGCGCGCCAGGCTTACGACCAGTGCCTGCTGCAGCATTTGAACGGCGCCCAAAGCGACACCGCGGCGGCCCAGATCATCTCGGCTTGCGGAAACCTGTATCCGATGCGCTGAGCAATCGGTTCAATCCGTTTTGTTGTGAGACGGAGCCGTGGCCGGACATTATTGTCGCGGGCCGGTTATCTGCAGAAACTTGCGTCCGGCGAACGCTCCCCCTGCTCCGAAATCGAACGCGACGGAGGCATTCCAACGCCCGGCTTCGGCGTGATAGGTGCCCAGGGGATAGGAAAACGCCAATCGGCAGCCGCCGCCGGGCAGCATGTGCGCTCCAACAAAGGTCGTGCCTTCCCAGATGTCGATATTCGGATGTTTGCGCTTCAGCTGCAGCCAGGCGGGGCTCTTGTTGAGTGCCGATTGCACGCCCTCCTTGTCGTCGACGCGGATGAACGACGGATCGCCGTTCACGATTGCGTATTCGCTGTCGGTGTGTGCGTTGGTGTTGCGGCGGAAGGACAGGGCGAGCGTCGCCAGTGAGACCGTGCCGAACGATCGAAGATTGGACAGATAACAGACGTCACCGAGCTCGGCCGAACAACGCCGTGCGAATTCGATCGCCCTTTTCGTGGCGCCCGACGATTTCATGATGTCGAACACGCAGCGGAGCTGTCGGCGCAGGTCATTGTCGCCGCCTTCGCAGGCCGGCGTGCCGGCCCCCGCCGGCTCGCGCCAGATCGCGCGCGCACCCAGTCGGTAGGGAAGCTGTGCCGCGCCGTCAGTTGTCCAGGCCGCGAACACTGCGGTCACGACAACCGCCCTAAACAAACGACCATCCCGGATCACGGCATAGCCCAGATTCCCGCAGTGCAACCGTATCACCGTTCGCAACGGGGTTACACCGCCCCGGCCCCCCCCGTTTTCGAATGCGGCGCAATACACGGTTGAAACCAGACTTTACCGCAATAACTCAAACCAAATGCCGTAGGCAGTCCTAAGCGGCAGAAAAATACGCCTGCAAAACTTGCCTTACCCATGCGGCGGTAATGCCGTGAATGGCCATGAAGGGCTCGGCGCGGTTGCAGCACTGTGGGAAAAAGGCCCGCGGCAGTTCTTCGCTCTCGCAGCGCAGCCGACGGCGTCGCCTCCCCGCTCGACAGCGTTGTCGACGAACTGACGCATCTGACGGGCGTCGGTCTCGGCGAGGCCGATGTCTGGATGAATGGTGAAAGAATTACTTTGCCAGTCCTTCGGCCATCAGGGCTTCCCGGATCCTGGGGCGAGCGGCAAGTCGCGCGCAAACGGCGTTGGGCGGTTCGTCGGCACGTGGCTGGAACAGATATTTAAATCTGCTCTATCTGCAGGCCGCATCAGGGCCGAATGGAATAGATCGCGCCGCAGCCGAAGCCGCCGCAACCGGTGCCGGGACCGCTGGAGCTTCCACCATAGACCCGGCCTGCCGCATCGGGCACGAGCCCGCCATAGGGATTGGTACCGTCCCTGCCGTTCTGGAACTGGTGCAGCGTCGTCTCGGACCAGCTGCCGTTCTGTCCCGGCGTCAGCTCGAACACCGTGCCGCATCCCATGTCGCAGGCGTCGCTGCCGCCGAAATAGGCCGTTCCGAACAGATTGCCCGCCGCGTCGAACACGACGTTTGCGGTCGGACCGTCGCCATCACTGCCGGTGAAGGCATGGAGCACGCTCTCCGTCCATTGACCGTTCGCGAGCGACAGTTCGAAGACCGTGCCGCATGTGCTGCCGAACAGACAATTGCCCGTGGTTCCGCCGGAATTGGTCGTACCGTAGAGATTGCCGGCCGCATCGAGCGTGAGGCCGTCGAACGGATAGGCGCCGTCCGCGCAATTCGTCCGGGCGCAGAAACTGTAGAGAACGGTTTCCGTCCATTCGCCTTTCGTGCCGGGCGACAGCTCAAAAACGATGCCGTCGCCATGGGCGCCGCCATACATGGTCGTGCCGTAGATGTTGCCCGCGGAATCGGCGACCAGGCTGCCATAGGGGTAATAACCATCGCCGCTGCTGCCGAACCCGTGCAGGCTCGTTTCGGTCCAGCCGCCCTTTCCGTCGGGCGACAACTCGAACACGCCGCCGCAGCCGAGACCCGAACAATTCCCGGCGAAAGCGCTGCCGATCTCGCTCGTGCCGTAAAGATTGCCGCTCGCATCGAGGATGACGCCGCCATTGGGTTCGGCCGCGTCCTGGCCGTTGCCGAAATCGTGGAGCACCGTTTCCGTCCACGCGCCGTTCCGGACCGGCGCCAGCCGATAGACGATCCCCCCGCCCGTGTCGGGATTGGCATATTTGCCGCCGAGATAGGTCGTTCCGTACAGGTTTCCCGCCGAATCGAAAGTCAGCGGCCCACTCGGCTCGTCGCCGTCCTTCGGGTGGTCGAAGTCGTAGCGCTTTCCGAAATCGTGCAGTACGCGGATGGCCCCTTTCCCGGCTTTCGCGCCCGAGAGTTCGAACAGCGTGCCGCCGCCGTGCTTTCCGCCAAGGAACGCCGTCGCGTAGAGATTGCCGCCTGCGTCAAAGATCGGCGTCCCCCATGGATAGCCGCCGTCCTTCCGGCGCAGATCGATCAGCACTTTCTCTTTCACACCCGCGGATGCCGGCGCGAGCGCGGCTGCCAAGCCGCATATCGTCACCACAAGAAGCGTGCCGGGTCTCATGGGGCGGGCTCCTGATACACGATTCGCTGGGCTCGGAATTACCCGCCTTTCATGCGCCGCTGTCAACCGGGCTCCGCATAGGGAGTGTACTGATAATATTTCGGGAACGCATCGAGCCGCACATGCAGCCAGGCGACACCGAGGCCGGAAGTGCTGATCCAGATCCGGGCCGGACTGCGCTGAAGTTCCCGGTCGATCGCGGTGGCAAGTGATATGAACAATTCGTGCTGCTGCGATTCCGGCGCGCTGCGAAGGAAGCCTGCAATATGGGCGTAGGATGCAGTCTCGCTGACCGGGCGCGGCGCAACGAGCAGCGCATCGCCGCCGAGATTGCGAAAGGTGATGACGGAGTCCGCAGTCTGCCCGAATTTCGCTGCGAAAGCGTCCGCATCCAGAGGCATGCGCGCAAGCGCATCGCTGCGAATGGTCACGAATTCATAGCTGCGCCCGATTGTGTCACGCCGGATCGGCGGCATTTCCCAGAAGAACGCAGGAAAAGCTGTGTTGGCCAGTTGGCGAATGAAGAAGTCACGGAATTCCACCTCGTTCCGCCACGCCGCCATGACATCCGCAAACGACGCCGCAACGCCATCGTGCAAAAGGGCGGTCTTCTCGCTCCATCCTTCGCGGATGATTTCTCGCTGTGCGCGCCACATGTGCCGTCAGGAGTGCGAAAGCAGTCCAAAATCCGCCGCGGCCGGACGAGCCGGCCGTGGCGAATTTGGATCGGAAGGGCGGACTATTTCCCGTAGACAGTGACGTTGACTGCAGGAACGCCCGCTACCGCGACCCATCCCGAGCCGTCGTTGCCCGCTTCCTTTGCCGTATCGACGACGTCGGTGGAATTCGCAAGCCAGGAGGAAAACGCTGTCGTGTTGGTGGAGTCGGTACTTCCGGCGATCCAGTACTGGGTTCCCCCCGTGATCGGAACCTTCTTCTTGAAAGTTACCAGCGCGCAGCATTGCCCAATGGTTTCGGGCACTGTTACATCGCCGCCCGCGATTTCGGTGCCGGGGACGCCGTCCGCATCGCTCCAGATGCCGAAATTGACGGTCTTGTCGCCTTCGAGATAGCCAATGCCGGCTTCGATTTCCGTCACGTCCACGCTCTTCTTGGGCGTGAATGCGATCGCCTCCCACGACTGAAAGCCCAGTGCGGAATCGGGGCCCGAGATGTCGAAGCCGTAGCAGCAGAAATAGACGCCCTTCGGAAAGTCGGGATCGTCATTGGAAAAAATGACGCTGCTCCCTTTGGGAACGTGATGGACGGAAGGGACGAAGGACGCGAGGTTGGGATCAACAGTCACGGTGCGGGCCTGCCGGTTGATGTGTACGCCTGGAGGAAGTGCAAAAGCGGTGGTGCCGGCAAGAGCCAGCGCGGTTACTGCCAGGATTGCCTTGCTGATCATGGAAACCCCCGTCGAATGCCGAGGCGGAATGCATCGGCGGTGCGACGATAGCCAACGCGGCGGAAACTGACAACGCGCGGTCAGACGGGAAACCTATCCAGTCCCGGCATCGGCAGCGAAGTCTGGCACGCCCGGATAGGACGTAAGTACCGGTCCCAACGCGTCCTTCAGCGGGCCGAGCCAGGGTTCGTAGTGCTGCCAGCGTTCCAGCGCGTCGCGGTAGAGCGGCGAGCGCACCTGTTCGGAGCTTGCGGAATTCACGGCGCGTTTGTTGGTGTGAAACTCCAGGCATGCCGCTTCGAAGGGGAGGCCCAGCCAGTCGAGAACGCGCCGGATCTCGCGCCCGGGATCCTCGATCAGGTCTTCGTAATGTACGCGGCAAACCTTGCCCGGCAGCACGCGATCGTAATGGGCCATCACTTCCACGTAATTTGCATAGAAGCGGCCGAGATCGGCCAGGCGGTAGGTATGGGCGAGGCCGTGGAGGAAAATCGAGGTGAAATTCGAGAAGCAGCAGCCCATCGGGTGCCGGCGGATATCGATGATGCGCGCGTTCGGCAGCATCAGCTGATAAAAGCCGATATGCCAGAAATTGAAGGGGTCCTTGTCGATGAAGAACGGCCGTCCGAGCGGCCTGCGGTAGCGCGTGACCGCCAGATATTCTTCGCCGAGCGCGCGGAATTCGCCGGGATCGATATGCGCAAGCACGCCGGGATAATCGGTGCCGTGGCGGCGGCCAAGGCTGTCTTCGAGACGCCGCGCGAGAAAGCGCGAGTGAGCGAGCTCGCCCGCGGCTTCGATCGCCGAATGGCTGGAAAGCATCTGTTCGAGCAGCGTCGAGCCCGCGCGCTGCATGCCGACGACAAAGATCGGCTCGGTGGATTGCGCGCCGCTCCCGGCGCGGGATGCAAAAAACTCCGGCGTATACAGCGCCTTGAATTTCGCCAGCTGCCGCGAAACCGAGGCGGCATCGTAATTTGCTGCGAGCCTGCGTGAGGCGTTGGCGCGCGCATAGGCGTCGAAGGATTCGCGATATTGGCCAAGGTCGCCATAGGCCTTGCCCAGCGAGAACAGCAGATGCACGCGGTCACTTTCGGAAAGCTCGCGCCGGGCGAGCTGTGCCTGCAGCCGTGCAATATCGGCGGCGTCGAATTTGAAAGTTCTGAGGCCGGCGAGGCCCCACCAGGCAAAGCCCATGGAAGGATTGATGGCAATCGCCTGGCGGAAGGCGGCAACGCATTCCTCCTGCAATCCGCTCGTCCGCAGGACCTGGGCGTAGCTGACAAGGACCTTGGAGGAAGCCGGATAATCGCGGGCCAGCGCCCTGCGGCAGTCGAGCGCTTCTTCGTGGCGGCCGAGCGAGGACAGCGAGACCGCCTGCACATCGCGATAAAGCGGGTTGCCGGGTTCCTTGGCGAGCAGGATTTCCACCTGCTCGAGCGCCGCGGCGGGCTTGTTCATCTGTTGCAGCACGTTCGCATAATTGAGCCGCGCGAGATCGAAGCCCGGCGCGCGCGCGACGCATTGCGCGAGCAGCGCCTCGGCTTCGGCCTTCCGCTCCCGGCGCAGCAGCGCATCGGCCATGAGATTCAGGGCATCCACATCGTCCTTGTGCCGGCGCAGATACGCAGCGAGCAGCCGCTCGGCAGTATCGAGCCGGCCATTGTCGAGCGCGCGTCCCGCCTCGCGCAATTCGGGATGGCGCAGCGGCCGCCTCGCATGCAGAGCGGTCAGCAGGCGCGAAAACTCTTCTTCTGCCGCGGCATCCAATTTGCTGGCGGGAGCGGGTGCTGGCTGGCTCATGGCGCGCAGCATATCGGGGCCAGGGCTTTTGGTGTACTCGTCTTCTTGCGCAGGAGGATTACGGATGAGCGCGGGAGAACGCGCGACGCGAACGATTTCCGTCGACCCGCTGACGCCCGTAATCGGCGCCGAAATCGGGGGTGTCGACCTTTCCGGGCCGCTCGCGGATGAGCAATTCGCCGAGATCCGCGCCGCCTTCATCCGTTATCATGTGCTGGTTTTCCGCGATCAGCGGCTGACGCCTGAGGCGCATAAGCGCTTCGCCCGGATGTTCGGCCGCCTTCATGTCCATCCCTATCATGCGAAGAACACCGCGCCCGCCCATGCCAAGCCGACTGCCGCGGCGGATCCGGAAGTCCTCGAGGTCAAGGCGGATCGGAATTCCCGCAACGTGGCGGGCGAGGAATGGCACACCGATGTCACCTGCGATGCCGAGCCGCCGCTGGGCTCGATGCTGCATCTGCTGAGGATGCCCGAAGGCGGCGGTGGCGACACCTGCTTCATCAGCACGATCCGCGCCTATGAAACCCTGTCGCCGGCCATGCAGGAGATCGTGAAGGGGCTCTCCGCCGTTCACGACGGCGCGAAACTCTATACCGGCGGCTACGGCACGAACGTTCCCGAAGGCGGGTGGCCGCGCGCCACCCATCCCGTCGTGATCCGCCAGCCGGAAAGCGGCCGGCTCGCGCTCTTCGTCAACCGCGGCTTTACCACCCGGATCAACGAATTCTCGAAGGCCGAGAGCGACGCAATTCTCGAAATGCTGTGGCGCCACATCGAAGGGCATGTGGAATTCCAGTGCCGGGTGCGCTGGCAGGAGGACACGCTCACCTTCTGGGACAACCGCGTCACCCAGCACCACTCCGTCTGGGATTACTATCCCCACAGCCGCTACGGCCGCCGCGTCTCCATCATCGGCACAAGGCCGATGTTATGAAGGATTTCGCACGCGGAGCCGCGGATGAAATATAGCCTTCTCCCCTTGTGGGAGAAGGTGAACCAGTTTCCGTCCGCCGCAATCAATCCTTCAGCGAATAGACGGCGCCGCCGCCGACATGCGGGCGGTGCCCGTTGCGGGTTCCGTACAGAAGATGCCCGATCCTGAGCAGATTGCCCGAAGGCGGGGACGCCTTGAAATCATAGAGGGTGGTCACGGTGCCGTCCGGCGCGAGCCTGAACGCCGTGCCGCAGCCGCCGGTGCAACCGGCCGTGTTGCCGCCATTCGTCGTCGTTCCGTATAGATTGCCTTGTTTGTCCATGATCAGGCCGGCAGTCGGGAAACCGCCATCACTGCCGTCCGTGAAAGCATGGAGCACCGTCTCGGTACCGTCCGGCGCAAGTTCGAAGACGGTGCCGCAGCAACCTGCCGATTCGCCACCCTCCATCGTCGTTCCGTAGAGATTGCCTTGCTTATCCCTGATCAGGCTGGCCTCGGGGTCTGAGCCATCGCTCTCGCCGGTGAATGCATAAAGCACCGTTTCGGTGCCATCCGGCTTCACCCTGAATACGGTGCCGCAACCAAGGCGGCAATTGGTAAAGTCGCCGCCGAGCTCCGTGGTACCGAACAGGTTTCCCTTATTGTCCACGATAAGGCTGGTGGTGGGGGAGGTGCCGTCGCGTTCGCCCTGGAAGGCGTAA
>DATJUM010000135.1:0-3572 GCA_035502355.1 Rhizomicrobium sp.
GTAATGAATTTCGACCGGCGACAGATCGGCCTGTTCGTAAGCGAGAAAGCGGGAATCCGGCGACCACCAGAAACCGTCGCGGCGATCCATTTCCTCCTGGGCGACGAATTCCGCTTCGCCGTTGAGCAGCGTGTCGCTGCCGCCTTGCGTGAGCGCGCGGTCGGTGCGCGTGGCGATGTCGAGAAGGTGGAGATCGTGATCGCGCACCGCGGCGATCTTCGTGCCGTCCGGCGACAGACGCGGCGCGATGAAGCCCTCGCCCGGCAACGCAATCATGACGCCGCCGGCGCGCTCGACCACATGGAGCCTGCCGTCAAGCGAAAGGAGCACGCGGCTTCCGTCGCGCGACAGGTCGAAATCGGTGAAGCCCGATATGCTTACCCGCGCCCGCTCGCGCCGCGCCTTCTCCTCGGCGCTGAGTTGCTCCGGCTTGCCGCCGAGCAGCGATTCGGGGCTCGCAAGTTCGTGCTCCCGCGCCGTCGCGATGTCATATTCGTAGAGCCGTTGCGTGGTGTCTCGCGGGCCGCTGCGCAGATAAAGCACCGCCTTGCCGTCGGGAGTCGGCACCGCATTGACGGGAATGCCGAGTGAGTAGGACCGCGTCGCGGCAATGTCTTCGAAGCACGACGCGCGGCCCGCAGCTGCGCCACCCGAAACGAGACCGATCGCCATCAGAGCCGCCACCGCAAGGCGCATGCTGTCCCTCCTGTCATTACGATCGATTGCCTCCCGGCATGGTGGGCTGGGACAATAGGACCAAACCTCCGCGCCCGCTCTCAGGATTTTGCACGGCCACAAGGTCGCGGTGGATTTCGCGCGGCGCAACATGACGCCGCTTGCCGACCGACCTCAGGGCATTGCGCTGTGCGCGCGTCAGGTTCGCTTTATCACTTCTCGAAAACACGTCGACCAGGAACACCGGGCCTGGCGCGGGATCGGGATGAACATTGGTCTGGCGCCGCGCATTGTGTAGAGTCGCACAAATGGGTAAGTTCCCGTCATGATCGACTGGTCGTCCTGCGCCGCCGTTGAGCGGGATCCAGCCCGGGTAAGCGGAGCATGGGTGTTCCGCGGCACGCGCGTTCCTGTCGCCGCCCTGTTCCAGAATCTCGAAGACGGGGCACAGCTTTCCGATTTTCTGGCCTGGTTTCCCGGCGTAACGCGCGAGCAGGCCCGGCGCGTTCTCGAACATGCCGTGCATTCCCTGGAAGCCGCGTGAGTGCGCGTTCTGTTTGATCAGGGCGCGCCTGCGCCATTGCGCGATTACCTTTCCAATCATGATGTCAGCACGGCCATGGAAGCCTGGCTGGAGCACGCTGACGAACGGCGAGCTGCTTGAGCATGCGGAGACCGCAGGGTTCGAAGCGCTCGTCACGACCGGCCAAAATCTGAAATACCAGCAAAATCTCTCCGCTCGCCGGATTTCGATCATCGTGATTTGCACGACGAGTTGGCTTCGCATCGAAAAGAGCATTCACGCGGTGACGGCGGCGCTCGATTGCGCTGCTCCGGGAAGCTACTCCGAAATCCGCATTCCCTGAGTTACGGCTTCGGCCCAGAACCTCACGCTGACTGCCGGTAACATCATAGGCTATCCGAGGCACACGATACCTCCTCTCTTGTCAACTCGGCCCGCCTTATGTCCTTGAGCGGGACTATGGCACCGGCTACCCTCCGCAGACTTGCCCGTTGGGGAATTCGATGAGACGTAGAACATCCGGATTGTGCGCCAGCTTCATCGGCTGCGCGTTAGCTTGCCAGTTTCCGCCAACTGCAATTGCCAAAAGCCACGAAGCGACTCTGCATTCCTTTAGCGGCTCCCCAGAGGGCGCACAGCCAAGATCGGGGCTGGTCGACCTGAAAGGTGTATTGTACGGCACTACACCCGCTGGGGGCACCAGCACACGCTGCACTACTGGCTGTGGTACTGTATTTGCGCTTGACCCAGCCACCGGAGCAGAGGCGGTGTTGTACTCCTTCTGCAGTAAAAATAACAGTAAAAAACAGGAAACATGCGAGGACGGTCAATACCCCGCTGCCACCATGACGGTTATGGCTGGCCGCCTATATGGCGTAACGGAGTATGGTGGTGAATACGGTGCGGGTACTGTCTTCCGCATTAATCCGCGCGCCGGAAGTGAAAAGCTGCTTTATTCCTTTAAGGGTCATGCGAATGGTTATGCCCCTGACTCTCCCTTAATTGACGTAAATGGCACTCTGTACGGAACAACATTGGCAGGAGGTACTGGCACTGCCTCTTTGCGACAATGCCCCTTCTGGCTGCGGCACGGCTTTTTCCATCAATCCGGATACCGGCGCCGAAACAACGATCTATTCGTTCGGGAGCAGCGCCACCGACGGCTACTTTCCACAAGGCGGCCTGATCGACGTGAATGGCATGTTGTACGGTACAACGTATCTTGGCGGCGCGTTTAACGAAGGCACGATCTTCTCGCTCGACCCGGCTACTGGCACCGAGACCGTGCTTTATTCATTTTGCAGTCAGCAGAGTTGCGCGGATGGCGCTGCTCCGGAGGCGAGTCTTATCAACGTAAACGGCATCTTGTACGGCACAACGGCGCACGGAGGTAGCAGCGCTGTGCACGCGCATCGCCTTTGCTTCGGAGGCTGCGGAACGGTATTTGCGTTTGTCCCGAACACCGGCACAGAAACGATTGTCCATTCCTTTTGTAGTCAACTGAAGGGAAACAGGTGCGAAGACGGTGCGATTCCCTGGGCAGGGTTGATTAATCGAGACAATTTTATATACGGCACGACTACGAACGGTGGACGCTACTCCGGTTGCGGGAGAGCGCTCCAATGCGGAACGGTTTTTTCCATTGACCTCAGCACGGCAGCAGAAAAGACGCTCTATACGTTTTGTGGTGACCAGGACTGCGCGGACGGCAATCACCCCGACGCGGGCGTGATCGACGTCAAGGGCACGTTGTACGGTACGACGTTTGAAGGCGGCGCTTATGGCCTAGGCACGGTGTTCTCGCTAAAGCGCTGAAATAAAGCTGTCATCTGGCAGGTTGTAACGGAGCTCACGGCAAGACCTAACTGCCAATCACATCAAAAGCGGAATCCGAAGACCACTGAAGGAGCAAATGAGTCTGGCTCCCTTTTTTGAGCCGTCCGTGCAATTCTCCTGGCGGCAAAACGAATAGAGCAGCTTCTCGATGTAGGCATATCTCGTGGCTTCCGCCGCGGGACCGGCTGGACCCACGCGCAACCGGCAATCCCTGCCAACAGTGCAATGCAAACGGTTTTCATCGCTTCCCCCAATTGTGACAGCGCCGCGAAATTCCGCCGCGTGCAGCCCTCGGCCAATCCGAGGCCCTATTTCTTACCCGAACGCGGCCTCTGGCTCCAATGCGATGGCTGGAGCCCGGAGGCGCGCCTAGCGGCGCTTCTCCTTGAGCTCGAACACTGTCCCGCAGCCTTCTTGTTCACAGTCTCCCCCGCCAGATTGCGTCGTCCCATATAGACGGCCATGAACGCTGATCAGTCCGGAATAGGGAAATGTGCCGTTGCGCAGGCAGGTGCGGTGGCCCGAGCAAAACGAATGC
>DATJUM010000136.1:0-12410 GCA_035502355.1 Rhizomicrobium sp.
TTCGAATATCACAACGATCCCGAAAAGACCGCTCGCGCGTACAACCCGGCCGGCTGGAGCACGCTCGGCGACATCGGGCATCTGGATGCGGACGGATATCTCTATCTGACCGACCGCGACTCCCACATGATCATTTCAGGCGGGGTCAACATCTATCCGCAGGAAGTGGAGAACCTGCTGCTGGCACATCCGAGAGTTCTCGACGCCGCGGTCATCGGCGTGCCGAACGAGGAGTTCGGCGAGGAGGTCAGGGCTGTCGTTCATCCGGTCGACATGAAGGATGCAGGCCCGGCGCTGGCGGGCGAGCTGATCGACTATTGCCGTGGGCGCATGGCCCATTTCAAATGCCCGCGCTCGGTCGATTTTGCCGACGACCTGCCGCGGCACGAGACCGGCAAGATCTACAAGCGCCTGCTGAAACAGCGCTATGCCGCAAGCCACGCGGCTCTCGACGTCCCCGGAAATGGTTAGCATGCTTACTTGATTGATTGCTGATTTTTTGGAATTCTTGGCCGCACGCGCGACAGCTGCGGCTTCGCGGCAAGATAAGAGGAAACCGCCATGGCGGCACAAACAGCGGAATTGCTCGGCTTCGGACGAGACATCTTTTCGGAGGAACACGAGGCTTACCGCACCACGGCGCGGCGCTTCTTCCGCAGAGAGGTCGAACCCAATATCCGCCAATGGCAGAAGGACGGCTTCTTTCCCGCCGAACTGTTCCGGAAGGCGGGCGAAGCGGGCCTCTTATGCGCCGGCATTCCCGAAGAATATGGCGGCGGCGGCGGCGATTTCCTGCATCACGCAATTCTTTACGAGGAGCATGGTTATTCGCCGGCCGGCGCCGCGATCGAAGCTGGCGTCTGCACCGACACGGCCGCCTATGTCATGCTGCATGGCGGCACGGAAGAACAGAAGATGGAATGGCTGCCGCGCTTCGCGGCCGGCGAAGTGATTTCCGAAGTGGGAGTGACCGAAGGCCATTCCGGGAGCGATCCGCGCAGCATGCGCACAACCGCGCGCCGCGACGGCGGCGATTACGTTATCAACGGCTCCAAGATGTGGATGACCAATGGCCCGATCATGACGATGCTGGTCGTGGCCGCCCGCACCGGTGAGAATCTTGACGGGCGCGGTAGTGTCTCCATGTTTATCGTCCCGGTCAAGGAAACGAAGGGCGTCACGGTCACGAAGCCCACCGAATTGATGCTGAAAAGCGCCGGCGGCGTGGCCGAAGTGTTCTTCGAGGATGTGCGGATTCCGGCCGAAAATCTGCTTGGCGGCCAGGAAGGCCGCGGGATGGCGAACGCGCTTGGAACAATCACTATTGCACGGCTCGCGCAATCCGCACGCATGCTTGCCGCCTGCGAACTCGCATTTCAGATGACAGTCGAGTTCGTCAAGAATCGCAAGGCTTTCGGCCAGCGCGTGTTCGATTTTCAGAACACGCAGTTCAAGCTCGCCCAGTTGAAGACGGAAATCACGGTCGGGCGCGCGTTCCTTGACAATACGCTGAAGCGCAATGTCAGCGGCGTCGTCGACCCGGTCGAAGGTTCGATGGCCAAGCTGTGGATATCGGAGCTCGAGGGACGCGTCATGGACGAATGCCTGCAACTGCATGGCGGTGCCGGCTTCAGCGACGAATTCCCGATCTCGAAAATGTATGCGTTTGCGCGCGTGCACCGGCTCTATCTGGGTACGTCCGAAATCCAGCGGCTCACCATCGCCCGCACGATCTGATCCGCGCCGGCGACGGCAAATAATTACATGACGCGCAGGATGGTCTGGCGCTGCATTTCGCTCGTTCCCATCATGATGCGGTGCGAGCGAGCTCCGGTGAACATCTGCGAGATCGGGTGCTCGTGGCTGAGACCCATCGCCCCGTGAAGCTGCACGCAGGTGTCCATGATCCCCGACTCGATCTCGGAGGTCCAAAGCTTGGCCATGGACGCTTCGGCCGGCGTCAGCCTGTTGTGCAGCGCCTTCAGCATGCATTTGTCGACAAACGCCCGTCCGACCTCGATCTGGGTCCTGATATCGGCCAGCTTGAATTGGGTATTCTGAAAATCGAAGATGCGCTGGCCGAAGGCCCGGCGATCACGCACGAAATCGAGCGTCAGTTCCAGCGCCCGCTCGCATGAGGCGATGATGCGGGCCGAGAGCGCCAGCCGCGAAACGTTCAGCGAATGTCCGCCCTGCTTCAGCCCCGATCCTTTGCGCCCGCCGAGAAGCTCTGTGGCCGGCACGCGGACATTGTCGAAGAATATTTCGCCCAGATTGCCCGGCCCGCGATGCATCGTCCGAATGGGCCTGCCGCGTGAAACGCCAGGCAGCGTCATGTCGACAATGAACATGCTGAACTGCTTTGGCTCCGCCTCCCGGCTCGTCCGCGCAACCACGAGGCAGAGATCGAGCAGGTTCGTATTGGTGATCCAGATCTTCGAACCGTTCAGAATGTAGCTGTCGCCATCGCGCACCGCATGTGTGCGCATGCTCCCCACATCGCTCCCCGAATGCGGCTCGCTGAAAGCACCCTCGACAACGACTTCGCCCCTCGCGTATTTCGGCAGCCAGCGGCGCTTCTGGTCCTCGGTACCCGCGCTCAGAATCAGATAGGACGTGCTGTCGGTGTCGATGCCTTCAAAGCCTGATGCGCGCTCCGAATAACCATGCTCCTCGTAACAGATGAAATGATGGAGAACGTCGCCGCCACCGCCGCCATACTCCTCCGGGATGCCGGGACAGAGAATTCCCGCCTCGCCAGCCTTGTAGAACAGGTCGCGGTCGTAAATTCCCTGGGCCTCCCATCGGGAGACGTTCGGCTCGACTTCCTTCGCGTAGAAGCGGGCCACGGTCTCGCGGAAGGCGTGGTGCTCCTCCTCGAAAATGCCCCGGTCCTGATGGTTGCGCTGCGGCCTGCTCACGATCTCTGCGGTCTCCAACCCCTTGAGGCAAAACGATCATCTTGCGTACAATAAGCATGTATATCGACCGGCGCAAACACGCCGCGGACGACCGTCGGAAAGCAAGGACATGGATTCAGAGAATTTGTCCGCGTATCTCGGCACAAGGTTCGGCGAGCCGGTCAGCGTTACAAGTCTCAAACAGACCTTTCCGGGAATGTCGCGTGAGACCTGGCTCGTGGAAATCGAGCGTGGCGCAAGTCGCAGGAAAGAGGGACTCGTCGTCCGCGCCGACCCGCCCGGCGGCAGCATCGTTCCAATCCCGCTCAAGTTCGAATGGCAGGTCTATGAATGCCTCAACCGCACATCGTTACCGGTCGCCCAGGCCTATTGGTACGACGCCGCGCCCGAAATCACCGAGGGCCGCCCGCTATTCGTGCGGTCCATGGTCGACGGCGTCACCTACCCGCCGGGACTTCAGGCCGATACGGATGAGGCAGCCGAGCGCCGCAAACGCGTGGTGCTCGAATATGTCGAGAAGATCGCGCTGATCCATCGCCTCGACTGGAAAGCCTATGGCTTCGGAACCTTCATGGAAGCCGCCGCTGCGCCGGAAGACGTGATCGAGGCGGAACTGATGCGGTGGTGGCGCATCTGGGAAGAGGTCCGCACCGAGCCATTTCCCATCATCACCGAAGTGCTGCACTGGTTCCGCGAACATTTGCCGAAGCGCGCAGCGGCGGTAACCCTGTGCAAGGGGCAGACGGGAATCGGCGAAGAAATCTGGAAGGACGACAAGATCGTCGCCTTCAGCGACTGGGAACTCGCCCATATCGGCGATCCCATTCAGGATCTCGCGCTGTCGCAGGGCATGCTCAATATGTGGGACCGGTCAAAAATTCTGGCGCATTACGAGGCCTGCGCCGGATTCAGCCTGCCACTCGAAAACATCGCCTATTACTCCGTGTGGGAAGTATTCAACGCCATGCTCACGCTGAACGCGGGGCTGCGCGCGTTCCTGTCCGGAAAGAACCGGAGGCTGGCCCGCGCAACGCTCGGCTACGGCAAGGTCAAGGTTTATGAGCATCTGCTGGGCTCGATTCTGGACATGGATATCGAGGAAGCCGCGGCGTTCTGCGTCAAGCGCCGTCCCAATCCCTATCACGACAAGAAAGTGAGCGGAGGCTGAACTCATGAAACCGGGCTCGGTCGAATTGTTGGAACGCATTGCGGAGACGCTGGACCAGACCGTGTTGCCCGCGCTGGCAGACGACAAATGGGCAGCAAGCGCCGTACGCAGCGCCACGACACTGCTGCACCACCTCGCCAAGCGCATCGAGCTGGAAGCGCCGATTCTGCTTGCGGACAACAGCGATGCGAAAAACGTGCTCGCCGGCATCGTGATACATTTCCGTGCCGACATGGACGCGGAAATCGCCGGCGAAATAGACGGCCTAATCGGCGACGCGGCTCCCATCGCCGATTACGATGTCACGGCACTCGACGCGCGAAACAGGCGCTATCAGGCGGCAATGGCGCGGCTGCTCGACCGGGGCGCGGTTTCATCGGACCGCGGAAGCGAAATCCGCGGGGAGCTGCGAGCTTATTTCAAGCGGCGGTCGGAGCGCGAGCGCGACATGTACTTTCCTTCTTTCACGGGACCGCCGTTCTGACGGAATTATTCCATCCCCATCATGTCATTCCCGTGAAAGCGGAAACCCAGATCGCCGGTCTTTCCGTATGGATCACGTTTCTGGGTCCCCGCTTTCGCGGAGATGACTATCTTTTATGCGAAGATACAATGCAAACCGCTGCGCGGAGCGCTCGTAACAATCACTCCCGAGGCGAACCATGGTATCCAAGACCGCGGGCGAAAATCCTGACGCACATTTGCAACATCGCTTCCAGTCTCTCCGGCGTGTCATAGCCCACGCCCACCAGCGCGCGATGACGCGGATGTGCGGTGAACGCGCCCACGAAAGCCTCCGCCGCCATGAGCGGATCGACGGTGTCTATGATGCCGCGCTCCATGCTGTCGCGCAGGAAACCCGCGATATGATCGGTGAACACCGGGATCGCGTGCGAGGCGCGAAGCGCATAGGTGATCTGCGCCAGCTGCGGATGGCCCTGATATTCGCCGAGCGTGATTCTGAGGAGCGCCAGGCTGTCGGCATCAAGCGCGATGCGCAGGAAATGTCGCCCATAGACAGTCAAGGTCTCGATGAAGTCCGCGCCCTTCTCGATGAGGAGAACCGGAGTCAGAATGCGCTGATAAACGGCCTGCACGACGGCGCTGAACAGCCGCTCCTTGCTGCCGAACTGGTTGTAGACCGTCTGGCGGGCAACGCCCGCAGCCGCCGCAACCCTTTCGAGGCTCGCGCCGTAACCGTCCCGCAGGAAGACGAATTTTGCGGCCTGTAGAATTGCTTCGCGTGTCTCGTCCATCGGGCTGCGTCCTGCATCGCGCAACCCGGACTTCCAACGGTAGTAGCTTGGTACCGATACACCCAGCGCCCGGCAGGCATCGACAACGCGTCGCCCCGACGCGATTTCACGATCGATTGCAGCAATTGCCGCGGCAGCATCGCCGGGCGGACGGCCGGCGCGCTCACTTCTCACACCCTTCATCTTTTGTCCAATTATTCTCAAATCGCACTAATGCCAAACTGGGCGTCTATTGCAAGTGCAATTGTCAACCGGCCATGACAATTTGGGGCATCAGAACGGCTGGTGGTGATCCATGAATGTCTCCGAAGCGATCGCGTCACGACGCTCCGTGCGCGCCTTTCTCGACAGGGACGTGCCGGAAGAAATCCTCCGCCGAATCCTCACACTTGCCGCGCGCGCGCCGTCCGGCGGCAATCTTCAGCCCTGGCGGATCTACGTGCTGACCGGCGAACCGCTTTCCGCTCTGAAGGCGCGCATGCGTGCGCGTCTCGCTGCCAATCCCGCGCCCGATCCGCGCGAATATGAAATCTACCCGGAAAATCTCTGGGAGCCTTACCGCACCCAGCGCTACCGCGTTGGCGAAATGATGTATGCGGAATTGGGAATTCCGCGCGAGAACCGCGAGGGACGGCTGGCGCGGCTGCGGTGCAATTACGACCTGTTCGGCGCGCCGGTGGGGCTGTTCTGCTACATCGACCGGGGTATGGGGCCTCCCCAATGGTCGGATCTTGGCATGTATCTCGAAAACGTGATGCTTCTCCTCTGCGAAGACGGCCTCGCCTCCTGCCCGCAGGAATGCTGGAGCACCTATAACCGCGTCGTCGCCGAGGTAATTTCGCCCCCGCACGAGCTGATGCTCTTCTGCGGCATGTCGATTGGGTACGAAGACTGCGCTGCGCCTGTGAACCGTTGGACAACCGAACGGATGAATCTGGAGGAATTCGCAACCTTCAGAGGGTTTCTGCAACACACCTAATAAACCTTGCTCTTCTCCATCCTGGCCGGGTGCACCCCAAAAATCGGGTGCTGCTCGTGGCTCGAAAATCGAAGGCCGTTGACTGCAATAATTTTGGACTATACAGTCCACTCTCTTATAAATGCCTGCAGTCTGCGAGGCGTCATGAAGAGCGAAGATTTCGCGGCTGGTTCGCCGCCGGCGGGTTTGGGCGCAGCGCCGGAACGCATCATCGAACTCTCCACGAGCCAGATGTACGCGATCCCGCGCGAGGAACAGGCGGCCATTCAACTCACAGGCGCGCGCGCCCGCTTCGAACAGCTTGTCGAACGGATTCCCATGCTTAGTCGGCTCGCCGCCGAGCAGGGCATCACCGAAATCCGCACATTGGAAGACATGGGACCGTTGCTGATCCCGCACTCGGCAATGAAGTCCTACCCGATGTCGTATCTCGAAACGAGCCGGTTCGCCCGCCTGACCGCCTGGCTCGACGGTTTCACGACACATGATCTCTCCGGGCTGGATGCGAGCGCGTGCGACTCCATCGACGACTGGCTCGATCTCCTGGACCAGAACACGGAGGTGCGTGTTCTCCATTCCACCGGCACGAGCGGGAAGCTTTCATTCCTTCCCCGCGGCACCACCGAAATGAAAATCATGGTGACGGGCTGGCGCCGGATGTTCGACCGCTACCGCTCGGAGCCGCCGCGCATGGGCGCTCCCGTCGAAGAGGCGCCGACCATTTTCGTCCAGTACCGCAGGGGCGGAATGGCGCAGCACCGCCTGCTCGATTATCTGCAGGCCTATCTGTATGACGGCGACGCCAGCAAGATCGTCACGACCAATCCCTCGCGTTTCAGCGCCGACGCCGCTTCCATCGGCGGACGCCTGCGCGTGGCCGAGGCAAGAGGGGAACTCGGGAAAATCAAGATCTCGCCGAAACTGATGGAGCGCCGCGAGGCGTTTCTCAAAGAGCAGGCGAAATCCGGCGGCTATATGGACGCGTTTCTCGATGACGTGAACACGCGCTTTCGCGGCAAGCCGGTGTCGATCCTCGCCCACGTACCCATGCTGTTCAATGTCGCGACCGAAGGGCTCAAGCGGGGAATTGAAAACGTATTTGCGCGCGATTCCTTCATCATGGCCGGCGGCGGAATGAAAGGCCTCACCCTGCCAGACAATTGGCGGGAGACTGTCGATCGTTTCTTCGGCGGCGCGCCGCTCAGCGAGGGCTACGGCATGACGGAAATGGTCGCATCCACCCGCGCCTGTCCCGAGGGCCGTTATCACCTTCCGCCCTGGGAGATTCCATTCCTTCTCGATCCGGCCACCGGCGAGCAATATCCGCGAACCGGAACGCATACCGGTCGCCTCGGCGCGTTCGACCTCAACGCGCAGACCTATTGGGGCGGATTTCTGACCGGCGATGAGGTCACTTTGAGCTGGGGCGACGAATCGCCTTGCGCGTGCGGGCGTATCGGGCCCTACGTTCATCGCGGAATCCGGCGTTATTCCGAGAAAGAGGGCGGCGACGACAAAATCACCTGCGCCGGCGCGCCTGACGCGCATGACAAAGCCATCGATTTCATTCTGCAATCGGTCGCCTGACGACAGCGATGGATGCGCCCCTTGCAGCTTCGATGAATGTGGAAACGCTGGGCTCGTTTCCCGAGCGCCTCATCGAAATGGACAAGGAGGATATGCACGCCATTCCGCTTGCGGATCAGGCGGCAATCCAGCTCAAAGGCGCGCGCAAACGCTTTCACGAATTGCGCGCGCGCATCCCGATGCTCGCCCGGCTCGCCGAAGAACAGAGCGTCACGGAGGTAAGAACGATCGAGGATCTTGCGCCGCTGCTGATTCCGCATTCGGCGCTCAAATCCTACCCGATGTCCTATCTCGAAAAATCGCAGTTCGGGCGGCTGACTCAATGGCTGGACGGTTTCACGACGCATGACCTTTCCGGCGTCGATGCAAATGCCTGCGATTCGATCGACGACTGGCTCGATCTGCTGGACGCGAAGACCGAAATCCGCGTGATGCATTCCACGGGCACCACCGGCAAGCTTTCCTTCCTGCCGCGCGGCACGCTGGAGATGCACCGCATGGTGACGGTGTGGGCATCCAAATTCCGCCAATACAAGGACGAGATTCCGCTGATCGACAGGCCGATCGAAGACACGCCGGTGCTTTATACCTCCTATCGGCGCGGCGCGATGGCCTATCACCGCCTGCTCGACTATCTCGAAAGCGATCTCTATGGCGGCGACAAGACCAAGGTGCTCGCGTCCAATCCCGGCCGGCTCAGCGCCGACGCCGCCTCGATCGGCGGCCGGCTGCGGGTGGCGGAATCGCGCGGCGAACTCGGCAAGATCCACATCTCGCCAAAATTGCTGGCGCGGCGCGACCAATTTCTCGCCGATCAGAAAAACGCCGGCGCGATCGCCGACAAATTCCTTGCCGATATCGCCGCGCGCTATCGCGGCCAGACGGTTGCCGTCATCGGTGCGGTGCCGACCATCCATTACATTGCCGTCGAGGGGCTGAAGCGCGGCTATGAGCGGCTGTTCTCGCCGCGCAGCTATCTGCAGCTTGGCGGCGGAATGAAAGGACATCAGCTGCCCGACGATTGGTATGATACGATCCTGCGCTTCTTCGGCGCCGAAAAGATGGTCGAAGGTTACGGGATGACGGAGCTGCTGGGCGCCGCGCGCATCTGTCCCGGCGGGCATTTTCATCTGCCGCCCTGGGAGATTCCGTTCTTGCTCGACCACGCGACCGGCGCGCAATTGCCGCGCACCGGCACGCATAAGGGCCGGTTCGGCTTCTACGATCTCAATACCGAAACCTATTGGGGCGGATTTCTCACCGGCGACGAAGTCACGCTGAGCTGGGGCGACGACGCGCCCTGCACTTGCGGCCGCGTCGGCCCCTATGTCCACCGCACGCTCCGCCGCTACGCGGAGAGCGAAGGCGGCGACGACAAAATCACCTGTGCCGGCGCGCCGGACGCGCACGACAAGGCCATCGAGTTCATCCTTCAAGCCATCGGGTGAGAAACATGACCCAATTCAAGGCACCTCTGATCCTCCGCGGCGAAGTCATCGAAGATGAGGATTGCGAATTCGGCGGCCGAAATCCGCAGACCCGCTTCGCGACCCCCGATGTCGGGAAATATCTCGACCGGTTGCCGCTTTCGGCCCCTTCGGCACTTGCCGATCTCTACACGCTCTCGTTCGAGCAAATTCTCGACTTTCTCGAAGAGCTGGGCCTCAGGCTCGCCTTCAAACAGAACCGGCACCTGCAGGACGCGCTCGCGCTCACCATCCGCACCTCCGGCCTCGGCGAGCAAATTCTGCGCAACTGCTACGAAAATCTGGGCTCGGTTTTCAATCGCAAACAGATGCGCGAAATGGCGGATGTGCTGATCGGTATTCCTTTCCTCGAGGGTTGGGTCAATACCAGAAGTGATAACGGTACGCAGACCTTTGTCCGTGCTTTCGGCGCCCGCAGCGTACATATCGTCGCGGGAAACGTGCCGACAGTTTCCGCCATCACCATTCTGCGCAACACGATCACGCGCAGCGACATGATCATCAAGACACCGTCGAACGATCCGCTGACGGCCGGTGCGATTGCCCGCACCATGATCGACATGGCGCCCGATCACCCCATTACCAGGCATCTTTCGGTGGCCTATTGGAAGGGTGGCGACGCGCGGATCGAAGAGGCGCTTTATCGCCCGTCGAATGTCGAAAAAATCGTTGCCTGGGGTGGGATGGCTTCGATCTCGCATATCGCCAAATATATCCAGCCCGGCATCGACCTGATCACGCTCGATCCCAAACTTAGTTCCACCATCATCGGCAAGGAGGCCTTTGAAAGCGAGGAACGGATGCGCGAAGTCGCGCGTCGTGTGGCGCTCGATATCGGCGTCTACAATCAGCAAGCCTGCCTCAATGCACGGGTGGTGTATATCCAGACCGGCACCGACAAACGAGGCATCGACGCCGCGAACCGCTTCGGCAGGCTCGTCTATGAAGCAATCCAGGCGCTTCCGCTTCATCTGAGCAATCCGGTATCGAGTCTCGAACCGCAATTGGCGGAAGAAATGGAAGGGCTGCGCTTCGCAGGTGACGCCTACAAAGTCTATGGCGGCGATGGCCGCGGCGGCGTTATCGTCTCGCAAACCGACGAGCAGGTGGAATTCTCGCCGCTCCTCGCAAATCGCGTTGCCAATCTCGTTCCTGTCGACACGCTCGAGATTCCGATTCGCGCTGTCACGGCTTATACACAGACCATCGGCATCTATCCGGAAGAACTTATTCCACAAATCCGCGACCGTCTTGCCTGGCACGGTGCGCAGCGGCTCGTGACGCTTGGCTATGTCGCGACGGCCCGCACAATCGCCGGACCGCAGGACGGCATTGAGCCACTGCGGCGCATGTGCAAATGGATTCTGAACGAACGGCACGATCCGGCTGCCAAACCGTTCTGGCCATGGGCTGACGCTGCGCCGGCACGTGAAGCCGCGACAGCCGCCTAGTCGGAATCGCACAAACCGGAGTAACGCGCATGCCATTGAATCATTACGTCACGCTGGGACGTTCCGGCCTTCGCGTAAGTCCCTATTGCCTTGGTGCCATGACATTTGGCGAAGAATGGGGATTTGGCTCCGACGAAAAGACTTCGACCGCGATTATCGACCGCTTTCTGGAGGCTGGCGGAAACTTCATCGATACCGCAAACGTCTATAATCGCGGCCACTCCGAAGAGATCCTTGGCAATCACATCGGCCGCGACGCTGCCAAGCGCGACCGCGTCGTCATCGCCACCAAATTCAGCGCCAACATGCATTCCGGCGACCCCAATGGCGGCGGCGCCAACCGCAAATCGATCATTGCGGCCTGCGAAGCGTCGCTGCGGCGCCTCAAGACCGATTACATCGATCTCTATTGGCAGCATTGGGAGGATCCGTTCACGCCGGTCGAAGAAACGATGCGCGCGCTCGACGATCTCGTCACGGCCGGCAAGGTTCGTTATCTCGGCTTCTCCGATACGCCGGCATGGAAAGTCGCGCAGGCACAGGTGACGGCCCATTTCCGCAACTGGGCGCCACTGATTGCGTTGCAGATAGAGTATTCGCTTCTGGAACGGACTGTTGAAGGCGACCTGATCCCGATGGCGCGTGAGATGGGCCTGGGCGTGACGCCCTGGTCGCCGCTGCGGTCGGGCGTACTCAGCGGGAAATATTCCCGGACCAACATGAAAGCCGAATCGGCAGGTCGGAGCGCGTGGGTCGAACGCAATTTCAACGAACACGCCTTTGCCGTGCTGGACGTTCTGATGGACGTCGCCAAGAAGCGTGGCACCACACCGGCGCGGGTGGCACTCGCATGGGTTGGAGCAAAGCCAGGCGTTTCCTCGATCATCATCGGTGCCCGCACACTTGAACAGCTTGACGACAATCTCGCCGCGCTCGATCTTCAGCTGGAGCGCGACGACCTTTCCGCCCTCGATGACATTTCGAAGCCGACGCTCAACTTTCCTGCCGGCTTCCTGCCCAATGCCGTCAGCGCGAGCTACGGGGGCATGACCGTCAATGGACGCACATTCGGCACAAATCCCACGGCTGAAATGCGCCGGCGCGAAGCGCGTTGATCATCCCGACAGTTCGCGACCGACGGTACAACACGGGCTTTAAAACCCCGCGGGCAAGGCGATTTCCATGTCGCTTGCATCGTTGACCAGCCTGTCGGGAAACCATTCGAGTATGGCATAGCGGTTGCGCCAGGGTCGCGCGTCGCCGACCCGCCCGACCGCTCCCTTGTGCACCTGACAATTGGATCCTTGCGCGGCAGCCATACGTGTCATGTCACGCAATGTTTCATTCTTCCCGACAACGCATTCCCAGCTTTCGCCATTTGCGAGGCGATATTCGACGCGCGAGCCCATGCCGTCCAATGCATATTCGGTCGTTATCGAGGAGATTGGCCCGTGAATATGTTTGTCGCCGTCCATGATATTGGCGTAACGAAACGGATTGGCACCGAAGCCGATCTGTCCGTATTGGACGCTGCCGTCTTCAAAGCGCGTGGCAAAGGCAT
>DATJUM010000137.1:0-19222 GCA_035502355.1 Rhizomicrobium sp.
CGATGCGCGGCGAAGCCTTCGATTTCATCTCAAATTTCAGCACGCTGTGGCAGGTGATCCTGGGTGCGCTTCTCGCGACCGCGGGCGGCCTTGTGGCGAATCAATTCGAATGGCGCGCACAGGCGATACGGCAGGAACGCAACGCCGCGCTGTTTTTTGGCGAAGTGCTTTCGAGCTATGCCACGATCCTGGGCCACGCCGACGAGACGCGGAAGATCGGCGATCCCTATGGCCCCATCACATTGCGCGTGCTGCGCTCCGCCCGGCGCGAGATCGACATCTACGAGCGAAACCGCGAAAGTTTGCTTCACCTGCGCGATGCCGGACTCAGGGCCCGGATACACGGCCTCACGATCCGCCTTTCGCTGCCGATCGACGGAATATTCGACACGACGCAGGAGATCAACAATCTCGAAGTCCAGCTGCGTTCGCGCAACCTGGACGAAGCCGACCGCGAGGAGTTCAGCCGCCGCGTTCTGGAAATAAAGGAACGCCGCGACGCCGGCTATGAGTTTGTGATCAAAACCGCGGCCGAAATCAAGGACGTGCTCGCCGCCCTGTCTCCGCTCGCCGGGCATGATTTTTTGCGGAGACAATGAATTCGGAACACGGCGAATGGTCACGTCCCCTGTTCCGGATTTCCACGGATTTTCCTGGAAGGCGGTTAACAAATCTTGCCGCTGTTTAAATGCGCGGTCGACGCCTCGCCCGTAATTACAATCTCGCCGTCCACACTTCTCCCGCCGCCTCAAACCATTTCGCAGCTTGTGCGCGGTCTCGAACTGTACCGCGTCCGTTGAAGTACATAATTGCAAGCGCTCGCTGAGAAAGCACGTTCCCCTGATCTGCAGATTTTCTGCAACCACAGAAGCGCTTCGCTGTCATTCGCAATAATACCTTTGCCGTTGAGACAAGCGAATCCGACAATCATCTGTGCCTCTGCCAGTCCTGCATTTGCGGCGGGCACCAATAAGGCAAGCGCAATCGGATGAAGGCATAGCTGAAAGAGAACTTTACCAAACTCGCACTGGACACGAGAAATCAGGCTCATTCCTTACGCCTTCTCCGAAATCTCCGCTTTAATGGGAGAATACGATACCCCGAACCAACGTCATAAAGAAATGCACCGGCCGCGCTACAATCCAATCGAAAATATTTAAATCGACGCCAAAGTTCCTGCCGAGTAACGACGGGATCACCAAACATAGTATTATAATTAGTAATCCGTAGCGGCCGATCTTGGCGAATGGGATCGCAAGCGATTTTGGCAACAAACCAATTGCAATCCGACCACCATCAAGCGGTGGCAGCGGGACCAGATTGAAAACTGCTAGTAACAAATTGATGAAGACAGAATCCAACAGAATGGCTACGATCCATCGGTCGACCGGATAGCCTATGAGTCTCGCCGGAAATATCAATAAAAAGGAAACTGCGGCCAATATCAAATTCATTGCCGGGCCGGCCGCGGCAACCCAAATCATGTCGCGCTTCGGATGAAAGAACGCATTTGGATTTACAGGAACAGGCTTTGCGTATCCAAAGATAATGCCGGTGTTGAGGAGCACGAGCATCGCAGGGAGCAAAATCGTCCCAAATAGGTCGACGTGCTTGAGAGGGTTTAAGGACAACCGGCCACGAAGTTTAGCCGTATTATCCCCAAAATGGTTGGCAACGTATCCGTGCGCTGCTTCATGAAGCGTGATCGCAGCGATTGCCCCTGGCGCGACGAGCGCAATCGCAATTGCGGGGCTTATAGCCACTCATACCCCCTGTCGGCTTCGAGGCCTGAATTGCGGAAACCGGCGTCGCCGCTGACCCGCTGGCAGTGCGGAACATGAGCCCTGCCAGTTCTCCTTGTAATCTGCTCATACTATTGGTCTATTTTGGAGCGGGCGACGCGAATCGAACGCGCGACCCTAACCTTGGCAAGGTTATGCTCTACCCCTGAGCTACGCCCGCGTCCAAAGTGGGAAGGGTTATGGCAAGCGGGGGCGGGATTTACAAGCCGGATTAGCCGACACCCAATTCCTCACCATGGGCGGCCCGGAGCCGCCCATCCAGCCGCCGCGCCTCTGCGCGGCAAAATAGCGGCGCTATCTGAAATCCCGCTGGATGGCCGGCTCGGAGGCTGCCATGGCGAGCGAGGGGGGAGCGTCGGTCAGGTTTTCGGAAACAGCAGCACCGTCGCCAGAGTCAGAGTGCCCGAAAGCACGCCCTCGCCCACCAGCGTGGTTGTCGGCCGATTGACGTCAAATGACGGGGAATACCAGCCTGGTCCGACAGTCTCCGAACCGCGCGCGACGCGCCAGTTCAGCGCCGCCGGAAGCGCCAGACCCAGCACTGCATCGCCGCAGATGAGTTCGGCCCCGTTGCCGGCAATCCGGTAGCCGATTTCGGGATGCAGGTGCCAGGACATGCGGATTGGTACGGGATGAGCGGCGCTGAGCTCGTCGCGGATGGTGAGCGTCGCGCCTTCCCGGTCGAGTGTCAGCTCGCGCCGGTGGCGGCCGGCGAAGCCTTGTCGCGCATAGCCGTCATGTTCGCCGACAACGCGGGCGCGGGATGTGCCGTCCTCCAGTCCTTCCGTTTCGAGCAGCACGGCGCGGGCATGGCGCGTCCAGAGGAACGGTCCGCCGCTTTCCGACTGGCTCCTGCCGCCGAGTTCGACGGTGTTGTGCGCCGCGGTGGAGCGGAACCAGTCCCGCCACGGGCCGGAATAGGCATAGGTGCCGGGATCGACCAGCACCGGCGCGCCGCCATAGCGCAGTTCGAGCGCGAGCGCATCGGCGTGGCCATGGGCGGCGATCGACAGATAGCCGAGCGGGCCGGCGTCGAAGGCGCACCAGATTTCGGAGGTCGTCCCGGCGCGGGCGCGGAGAATGACGAGACCGGATTCAGCTGCCCTTCCCTTTTCTGTGATTCCCGCGCAGGCGGGAATCCAGCTGCGTGCACCATCCGAAGAGAGCTCGGGGCTGGGCCCCCGCCCGCGCGGGAATGACAATTGGGGTTGTGCGAGCGGAGCAAAAAGCCAGGCACGGAGCGATGGCGCTTCCTGCGGCGCGTTTCCGATCCATGCCTTGTGCAGATAGGAAAGATCGTGCCAGCGGTCGAAATCCGGCGCGTCAAGCAGCAGGCCGGTCGCGTCGTCGCTGTCGCCCTGGCGCGGCGGATGTCCGCGGCAATCGGAATTGCGCTCAAGCCAATCGAGCATGCGCCGCGCGCAATCCCAGACTTGCGGGCCCAGCGGCGGGCCGCTCAGCGCGCCTTCCATCAAACAAATAATGAGTGCCTCGAGTACGAAGCCGTTGTAATCGGAGGCGAGCTCGCGCGTATAGCCTTCGGCGAAAATCTGTTTCGGAAATTCATGCTCGAGGATGCGCGCCGCGCGATCGCGCCAGGCGGATTTCGCGTGCCAGGGCATGCAGGAGGTCGAGACGTACAGCCCGGCCATTTCATAGAGAAGGTGATTGTTGGCGGATGAGCCGTAGCTGCGGCGATGCGCGAGCAGCCATTGGTGCCGGACGATGGCGCGCGCGAAATCCTCATTATTCTCGAAATGCACGGCTACCTTGGGCCAGTCCGCGAGCAGGCGCCTGGTCCAGGCAAACGCGATGAGCCGCATGCCGAGTTCGATGCCGTTCGCCCAGTGAATGCCGGCAAGAAACGGATTGGCGCGGATCCAGGATTGGATCAGGCCGGTGGCGGCTCGCGCATAGCGCTCCTCGCCGGTGAGCCAGAACGCCATGGCAAGCAAAGTCGTCTGGTGATGCCGCGACAGCTCCCAGACATATTTGGTGTCGAATGGGCTTGCACCGCCGACGAAACGGATGTCGAAGGCATAGGCGCCGGCCGGTGCGCGCGCATTGGTTTTGGGATCGAGATACCAATCGACGTCGGATGTTACATCGCTGCGGGTGATGGCGAAAGTCTGCCATTGGCCGGCCAGGAGCCCGTCCGCAACGCGCAGAAGATTTTCACGGGGATTGGCTGGCGCATCCGCGGCGCGCAGGCGCGACAGGCCGCCAATGAAATGGCGTTCCGGGGCCGGCACCACGGGCTGCGCGGAAGTGCCGAAATAGCGCCGGCGCCACGCGATCTCATGAAGGCGATCGGTTAGCCGGCGCGCGATCTCCGCTGGCCCCATCGCCGACAGCCGCTTCACATGCCAGGAAAGATTCATCGCTCGCGCTGGGGGCCATGGCATTGCGTCATCTTATGACGATTCGGGGATTCCGAGGTCTTACTTACCATTAAGAGCACGAAGAAAGAGCCCTGGACTTGCCGACATGAGGGCAAGGCAGGAAGGAAATGGCGCGCCAAGCGCCCTATAGGCCTCGTGTTCTTTGTACTCTTCGTCGTCAAACAATCAGGTCGCCGGGGACTGGAGCGTCCAGGTGACGAGATCGGTCAACGCGGCAGCGGTCGCCTGGTCGAAGGCATCCACGACGGCTGCGACGCTGTTCTGGGATGCGCGCGCGGTCTGATGCACCTCCCGCGCCGCGACGACCTTGCCGCGCGAATCGGCAAGCTTGGCGGCGATGTCGACGACCACGAGCGGCGCGCCGTTGGCGCTGTCATATTGCGCGTCGAAATCACGCAGTTCGGTCAGCAGCAGATAATCCGCGTGCAGACCTTCCGACTCCGGCGCCACCGCGGCGATGCGCCCGCTGCGCTCGAAAGCTTCCACGAGCAGCGACTGCAGGAGCCGGGGGGCGGTGTCATTCCATTGCGCATTGGCGTAATAGTCCATCATCGTGCCGCGCGTGAGCGCGATCCGCTCGGTGTCCAGCGTCTGCGTGGTGTTCGGCCGCCCGACCGCAAGCTGCCATGATACCGGAGCGCCGCCAGCCGGGGCGGGAAACTCCGGCGCGAGACGATAAATCTGCGGCGGCGGTCCCGAGGGGCCGATCAGGCTGCCGCAGCCGGCAAGCGCGAGAAGCGCCACCGAGGCCGGAAGAAACAGGCGCCGCGAGAGCAAAGCTGTTTGTATGTTCATTGCGGTGTGTACCCCTGGCGGCGGTCGCCGAAGATGAGCCGTGTCGGCTCGTGGTCGAGTTCGTTGGACAGACGCGTCAGGCTGCGGAGAAGATCGCGCGCCTGGCCGGTCAGCTGATCGATGCGCGCACCGTTTACCTGGGTATCGAGATCGTCCGCCAGCTTGCCCACATTGCCGGAAAGTTTGTCCACGTCATCGGAAAGCTTGTCGAGCCGATGCGTCGTGCCGTTGGCGCTCAGGAGCACGGTGTGCAGATCGCCGAGATCGGCATTGAGCCCCACCGAGGCCGTTTTGAGATTTTTCAGCGTGACGTCGAAATCCGTGGAATCCTTCGCCAGTACGCCCGTCACGACGCGCAGATTGGAAAGCGTCTGCGCAAAGGCCTGCCGGTTCTGCGGGCTCAGAACGTCGTTCAGCCTGTCGGCGACGCCGTTGATCTTGGCCAGAATCTGCGGGGCGGACTGCTCAAGCTCCTGGAGCGTGGAAGGCTTGGATTTGATGACCGGATATTCGCCGAACAGGACATGCGGCAGCACCGGCGAGGTTTGGGATCCGCCGTCGATTTCCACATAGGTGCTGCCGGTCAGGCCTTCGCTCGCGATCGTGGCCACGGAATCGGAATGAATCGGCAGGTCGGGACTGATCTCCAGCGTGACGATCACGCGCTTGGGATTGTTGGGATCGAAATCGACTTTCGACACGCGTCCCACCTGGATGCCGTTATAGCGCACCAGCGTGCCATTGCCGAGGCCGGTGACGCTGCCGGAGAAAAAGGTGCGGTAATAGGCATATTCCTCCGTGTACTGAGAACCGCCAAGCCATAGCAGCGCGACCACGAGGCCCGTCAGGAACACGATGACGAATACCCCTACCGCGACGTAATTGGCCTTGGTTTCCATTGGTCTACCGCTCGCTTTCGACGTTGATTCTCTTTCCGCGCGCGGAACGCGCAGCGGAGGAAAGATGAAGCGCGTAATATGAACGACTCATGCATGGACATCCGTAGGGCATTTGGCGGGTTCCGAAAGCGCGGCGCGGCCGCGCGCACCGCAGAAATATTCATGGATCCAGGGATCCTTGTCGTGGATCAGCGTATCGATCGTGCCCACCTTGATCGTCTTGTTCACGAGAACGGCGATCCTGTCGGTGATCGCGCGCAGCGAGTCGAGATCGTGTGTGACCATGAAGACCGTCAGTCCGAGACTTTGCTGAAGATTCCGCACCAGCTCGTCGAAATGGGCAGCGGATATCGGGTCCAGCCCCGACGTGGGCTCGTCCAGGAACAGAAGTTCGGGATCGAGCGCCAATGCGCGCGCGAGACCCGCGCGCTTGGTCATGCCGCCGGAAAGCTCGGACGGATATTTGTGGGCCGTATCGGGCGGCAATCCGACCAGCGCCAGTTTCATCGCCGCCAGCTGGTCCATCAGCGCCTGGTCCATATGTGTCCAGCGCCGCATCGGCACCTGGATGTTCTGCGCCACAGTCTGTGAGCTGAATAGCGCGCCTTCCTGAAACAGCACGCCCCAGCGCAATTGCAGGCCTCTCAGACTTTCGGGATCGATCTCCGCCGTTTCCTGCCCAAACACCTTGATGCTGCCGGATTCCGGGCGATTGAGGCCGACAATGGAGCGCAGCAACACCGATTTGCCGGCCCCCGATCCGCCCACCACGCCGAGCACTTCGCCGCGCATGACATCGAGATCGAGATGATCGTGAATCACCGTGCCATTGAACGCATTCACCAGGCCGCGAATGCGGATCACGACATCGCCGGGATGGTTTGTTTCCAGCATCAGAAACCGATCACCGAAAAGAGTACCGAAAAGACGGCGTCGAGGGCAATAATGAGGAAGATCGCCTCCACCACCGAACGCGTAGTGAGCCGGCCGACACTTGCCGCGTTGCGCTCGACGCGCAGGCCTTCGAAACAGCCGACCAGCGCGATGACAAACGCAAAAATGGGCGCCTTGATGAGACCAACGAGAAGCGTCTTGAGCGTAATCGCGCTTTCCAGCTCGCGCATGAAGGCCGGGAAAGTAATGCCGAGGTCGAAATAGGTCATCACCATTCCGCCGATGACGCCCACCACATCGGCGTAGAACGTGAGCAGCGGCAGCGCCACCACGAGCCCCAGCACGCGCGGCAGTACGAGGATCTCCGCGATGTTGAGGCCGATGGTCTGCATCGCATCGGTTTCCTCGTTCACGCGCATCGTTCCGATGGTTGCGGTGAAGGCGGAGCCCGAGCGGCCGGCGACGATGATCGCGGTGACGAGCCCGCCCAGCTCGCGCAGGAAGCCGATGCCGAGGAAATCGATGGTGTAGATTTGCGCGCTGAAACGCTTCAACTGGTCCGCGCCCTGATAGGCCAGCACGACGCCGAGCAGGAAAGCCAACATGCCGACGATGGGGAGCGCGGTAACGCCCGTCTCCTCGATCTGCTGGATGAAGGCGGGAAAGGGCAGTTCGCGGCGCGGGGAAGTGATGGCTTCCCAGGCTTCGACCGAGACGCGGCCAAGAAATCCCACCAGATCATAGGTCTGATGCAGCACATGCATGGTACCGCGGCCGATGCGCTCGAGATAGCTTTCAATGGTGAAATGATGCGGCGGCAAAGTGTCCGGCGCGAGCGCCTCCGTTTCCAGCGTCCTGAAAAGCGTGCGGTACTGCTCGGGCAGGATGACGTCGCGCACCGCAACATGCCGGGATTCGAAACTACGCCTGGTGCGCAGGATCAGCCAGGCCCCGGCGCTGTCGAGCAGCGTGATGCCCCTTCCGTCGATAATCACTTCCGCGATGTCGCCGGATTTCAGCGCATGCAGCATGACATCGATATGCGCGGCCTCGGCCACGATCCATTCGCCGGCAAGCACCAACCGCGACGGGCGCGACGCCAAGTCCAGCTTCACCGTGGCCGGCGTTTCAATCCTGATCGAAGGCGCGAGATTTCTCATGAATGCAGTATCAGCACACCCGACAAATTGCTGGAGACGGTCGAGTTAAGGATTTCGCGTGCTTCGACAGGCTCGGCATGACAGAGCCCTGCTGCCATCAATATCAGTGAAAGCATCGAATTTCCTCATCCTGAGCTTGTCGAAGAACGCACGCCGTCCACGCAGGTCATAGGGAGAGCAACCGCCCAAGGCTATCACGGTAACGCCCAACAATCACATCTCGCGCGTGGTGGCAGCCAGCAGCCACGCGCTTGCGGCCGCGGCGCCAGATGCAATCAATCGCGGCGCCCACGAATATCCAGCTGTCGAGAATCGCGTCATCCCCTCGGCCGGCAAGCGCTGGGTCGTGTGACGACAGACTGAAGAAATCGGCGGCTGCGCCCACGCTGAGACCCGGTTCGGCCTGGCCCAGAGCCTGTGCACCGCCGGCCAGCGCGCCATCGAACAAGGCGCGCCCCGTGGATTGCCCGGGAAACGCAGGCCAGAGATTGCGGGCGCGATGCGCGAGACGCTGCGCATATTCCAGCATGCCGAGTTCTTCAGCCGCGCCGATCCGCACATTCGAATCGGTGCCGATGCCGTAGCGGCCGCCGGCATCGCGATAGGGCGCCGCCGGAAATATACCATCCCCGAGATTGGCCTCGGTGACCGGGCAAAGACCGGCAACCGCGCCGCTTTGCGCGAGGCGCTGCGTTTCCAGCGCTGTCATGTGCGTCGCATGAACGAGGCACCATTGCGCGCCGACATTGGCATGATCGAGCAGCCACTCCACCGGCCGCATGTTGCTCCAGGCGAGACAGTCTTCAACTTCCTTTGTCTGTTCGGCCGCGTGAATATGGACAGGGCCGCCCGCCGCGAGCGACACAATGCACGCCAATTCGTCGGGCGTGACCGCACGCAGGCTGTGCGGCGCCACGCCGATATTCGCATCAGGCAGCCTTGAAATAACCTTTCGGCTCGCCTCCATCAGCTGCCCGAAGGAGTCAAGGCTGCTGATAAAGCGCCGCTGACCTGGCTTTGGTGGTGCGCCGCCGAAATTGGCATGCGCATAGAAAACCGGCAGCAGAGTCAGACCGATCCCCGTCTCTTCCGCCGCCGCCGCGATACGCGCCGCCAATTCCGCAGAATCTGCATAGGGCATACCCTCAGGATCATTGTGCAGATAGTGGAATTCGCCGACACGGGTGAAACCGCGTTCCAGCATTTCGACATAGGCAAGCGCGGTGATCGCTTCCACGTCCTCAGGCGTCAACCGGTCGAGAAAGCGGTACATGACCTCGCGCCAGGTCCAGAAATTGTCGTCCGCGGGTCCGCGGATTTCGGCGAGCCCGGCCATGCCGCGTTGAAAGCCATGACTGTGGACATTGCCGAGTCCCGGAAGCGCGACTGCATGGCGCTCGTCATCGGCACGCGCCACAACGCCGGTTTCGATGCGCGCGATCAGCCCTTCCCGTACCTCGATGCGCACATCGCGCGCCCAGCCTTGGGGCAGCAGGGCAGTTTCGAACCAAAGCATCGGGCTCCCGTTGCGAGTCTTGTCCGCCAGCCATAAGAGACGTTTGCGCCCGCGCCGCCAAGCGGGTTTCGCGAGGTCCGATGCGCTGCGACACGCTCTGGCACAATGCAAGGCTGCTCACGCTGGCGGCCAGCCGGCCCGGCCTCGGCGTGGTCGAAGGCGGTATAGTGGCCGCCACGGACGGAAAGATTATCTTTGCGGGCGAGACGGGCGAGGGGCCGCGCTTCGAGACGTCCTCCAGCATCGACTGCGACGGCCGCTGGATTACGCCGGGGCTGATCGATTGCCACACCCATCTCGTTTATGCCGGCGACCGCGCACGGGAATTCGAAATGCGGCTCGCCGGGGCGAGCTATGAAGGGATCGCACGGGCCGGTGGCGGAATTCTTTCGACCGTCGCAGCCACACGCCGCGCGAGCGAAGATGAACTCGTTGCTGCCGCGCGGCCCCGCATCGACGCGCTGATGGCCGAAGGGGCGACGACGGTCGAGATCAAATCCGGTTATGGCCTGACGCTCGAGGACGAAAAGAAACAGCTCCGCGCAGCCAGGCGGCTTGCGCGCGACATCGATGTGGCCGCGACGTTTCTCGGTGCGCATGCCCTGCCGCCGGAGGCGGGCGGCGACAAGGATGCCTATATCGATCGGCTCTGCCGGGAATGGATTCCGCAGATCGCGCACGAGCACCTCGCGGACGCAGTGGACGGATTTTGCGAGTCGATCGCTTTTTCGACACCACAGATCGCGCGCGTATTCGAAGCGGCGACGGCGCACGGCCTGCGTGTCAAGCTTCATGCCGACCAGCTATCGAACCTTGCAGGGGCCGCGCTTGCCGCGCGCTTCCGCGCACTTTCGGCCGATCATCTCGAATGGAGCGACGAAGCCGGCATCGCGGCGATGGCGCGGGCGGATGTGACCGCCGTGCTGCTGCCAGGTGCTTATTACTTCCTGCGCGAGACCCGCGAGCCGCCGGTGGCACTTCTGCGCAAACACGCGGTACCGATCGCCATTGCCACCGACTGCAACCCCGGCACGTCGCCGCTGACTTCGCTTCTGCTCGCGATGAACATGGCAGCGACTTTGTTCCGGCTGACCGTGGAGGAATGCATTGCGGGCATAACCCGCAACGCCGCGCGGGCGCTCGGCCGTCAGGACAGGGTGGGTACGCTCGAAGCCGGCAAGGATTGCGATCTCGCGATCTGGAGCATCGAGCAGCCGGCCGAACTTGTCTATCGCATGGGCTTCAATCCATTGCATGCACGGGTAAAGGCCGGCCGATGAACGTGCAGCCATCCTGGCTCGGCATGGTTCGCGGCGATACGCCGCTGATCGTGTCCATGCCGCATACCGGAACAGACATTCCTCCCGAACTCGAAAGCCGTTTTGTGTCATCCTGGCTCGCCCGCAAGGATGCGGATTGGTGGGTTCATCTGCTCTACGATTTCGCCCCGGTGCTCGGCGCCACGCTCATCCGCACCTCACTGTCGCGCAGCGTGATCGATGTGAACCGCGATCCATCGGGCCGCTCGCTCTATCCGGGCCAGGCCACGACGGAGTTGTGCCCGACGACGAGCTTCGACGGCGAACCGCTCTATCGCGATGACGATCTGCCGGATGCGCAGGAAATCGCGCGGCGCCGCGAGCATTATTTCATGCCCTACCATGCGGCGCTTGAAGCCGAAATCGCAAGGCTGCGCAATCGTCACCAGCGCGTCGTGCTCTTCGAAGCCCATTCCATCCGCTCGCGCATCCCGCGCCTCTTCGAAGGCGAACTTCCAAATTTCAACATCGGCACCAATTCCGGCGCAAGCTGCGCGCATGAATTGACAGCGGCGATCGAAGAAGTTTGTGACGCATTCTCTCTTGATCCTCCCCCGCCTGCGGGGGAGATCCGGCCGAGGGCCGGGGAGCGGGGAAGTCGCGCGCACGAATCCGTTCAGCACTCTTCCGCTCCATCCCTGCGGGGCACCTCCGCCTCCTGCGGGGGAGGAAAGTTCACCCGTATAACAAACGGCCGGTTCAAAGGCGGATATACAACGCGGCACTACGGCGAGCCTGACAGGGGCGTGCATGCCGTGCAGCTCGAACTCGCCATGCGCGGCTATATGGATGAACCGGACCTGCTCTCGCCGGAAAACTGGCCGCAGGCGTATGATGTCGATCGCGCTGCCTCGATGCGCGCCGTCCTGCAATCCATCCTCGAAACCTGCCTCAGCTTTGCGAGCCGATCATGACGCGAATCGACAATGCCCGCTCCATCCGTGCGCCGCGCGGACCGGAGCTGAATGCAAAGAGCTGGCTTACCGAAGCACCGCTGCGGATGCTGATGAACAATCTCGACGCCGAGGTGGCGGAGAAGCCCGAAGAACTTGTCGTCTATGGCGGTATCGGCCGCGCGGCGCGCGACTGGGAAAGCTTCGACCGCATCGTCGCGACGCTCAAAAGGCTCGACGGCGACGAAACATTGCTGGTGCAGTCGGGCAAGCCGGTCGGCGTGTTCAAGACCCATCCCGACGCGCCCCGCGTGCTGATCGCCAATTCCAATCTCGTGCCGCACTGGGCCGATTGGGACAATTTCAATGCGCTCGACCGCAAGGGCCTGATGATGTATGGGCAGATGACGGCGGGCAGCTGGATCTATATCGGCAGCCAGGGAATCGTCCAGGGCACCTATGAAACATTTGCGGAGCTTGGCCGTCGTCATTATAACGGCAGCCTCTCGGGCCACTGGATCCTGACGGCAGGCCTGGGCGGCATGGGCGGCGCGCAACCGCTCGCCGCCGTGATGGCCGGCGCTTCCATGCTCGCCATCGAATGCCAGCCCTCACGCATCGAAATGCGGCTGCGCACCAAATATCTCGATGCGCAGGCAGCGTCGCTCGACGACGCGCTGGAAATGATAGCGCGCTCGACGCGCGAGCGAATACCGCTCTCCGTTGGCCTGCTCGGCAATGCGGCCGAGATATTTCCCGAACTGATACGGCGCGGCGTACGTCCCGATGCCGTAACCGACCAGACCTCGGCGCATGATCCGGTGAACGGCTATCTGCCGAAAGGCTGGACGCTCGCGCAATGGGAACAGGCGCGGGCGAGCGATCCCAAAGGCGTCGAGCGCGCGGCAAAACATTCCATGGCGGAGCATGTGCGCGCCATGCTCGCATTCCATCGCATGGGAATTCCGACCGTCGATTACGGCAACAATATCCGCCAGATGGCGAAGGACGAGGGCGTTGCCGCCGCCTTCGATTTTCCGGGCTTTGTTCCCGCCTACATCCGCCCGCTGTTCTGCCGCGGCATCGGGCCGTTCCGCTGGTGCGCGCTATCGGGCGATCCCGAAGACATCTGGCGCACCGATGCGAAGGTTAAGGAATTACTTCCGGACAACGCGCATCTGCACAACTGGCTCGATATGGCACGGGATCGCATCCGGTTCCAGGGGTTGCCGGCGCGCATCTGCTGGATCGGGCTTGGCGATCGCGATCGCGTGGGGCTCGCCTTCAATGAGATGGTGGCGCGGGGCGAGTTGAAGGCGCCGATCGTCATCGGCCGCGACCACCTCGATTCGGGCTCCGTCGCCTCGCCCAATCGCGAGACGGAAGCGATGAAAGACGGCTCGGACGCGATATCCGACTGGCCGTTGCTGAACGCGCTGCTCAATTGCGCGAGTGGCGCGACCTGGGTTTCGATCCATCACGGCGGCGGCGTCGGCATGGGATTCTCGCAACATGCCGGCATGGTGATCGTCTGCGACGGCACGCAAGAGGCCGCGCGCCGCATCGCCCGCGTGCTGTGGAACGATCCCGCCAGCGGCGTCATGCGCCATGCCGATGCAGGTTATGACTCGGCTGTCGCTTGCGCGAAAGCTCACCACCTCGATTTGCCTGGCATTTCCCGATGAAGATCGGCCGCTGGACATGAAATCAATCGCCGCCTGTTTCCTCGGGCGGATATTTGAGGCGGACGGATTCGGTTGCCAGATAACTAATTTGGCGTCGCGGCCTTAAGAGAATTTTTACTCTTTCGCCTTCGGTCGCCTCCTATGGGACAAACATCGCATCCGCTACTGGACCGGGTTTTGCAAGCGCTGGCAGACAGGGACGCATCCCTGATTTGTTTCGAGACGAAATCGATGGGACGCGTTTCAGAAACCAGATGGGAGCAGACCCGATGAAAAAGCCCCGGTGCAGCAATTTCTGGTCATCCGTCGCGGGCACGGCGGCAATCGAATTTGCCTTCCTCGCAATGCCGTTCCTCGGTGTCACGACCGCCGCCCTCGAAGCCGGCCGCGCCGCCTGGACTCTCGAAGCGTTGCAGGACAGCGCAACCCAGGGTGCGCGATGCATCGGCGTGCAGTCGAGTTCGTGCTATTCGGCGGGTGCGTTCAGCACGGCCTCTGCGGTCGCTCATATCCAGAACGTGGCGGCGGGCTGGGGCGTCACCATTCCCGCCAGCGCCATAACGACCACGCAAAGCACGAGCTGCGGCAGTGTCGCCGGCTTCGCCGCGGTCCAGATTTCCTATTCATTCTCGTCCATCGCAGGATCGCTCATTCCTGCGCTGAACAATGTTCCGCTCTCGGCCTCGGCCTGCTTTCCGACCAATACGTAAAGCAGGCGCCGCGTTGCGCTGAAATGCCGGCTCAGCCCGCCAGCGCCTGATCCAGATCGGCGATCAGGTCGTCGGCGTCTTCGATGCCGCAGGAAAGGCGAACGAGGGAATCGGAGATGCCGGATTTTTCGCGAATCTCCGCCGGCAGCGAGGCATGCGTCATGATCGCGGGATGTTCGATCAGGCTTTCGACCCCGCCCAAGCTTTCGGCGAGCGTGAAAAGCTGACAGCGTTCGAGAAAGCGGCGCGTGCCTGAGAGATCGCATTTCAACACGACAGTGACGATGCCGCCGAACGCCTGCATCTGGCGCCTGGCGAGTGCATGCTGGGGATGGCTTTCAAGCCCGGGATAGATGACGCGCGCGATGTCGCTGCGTGCCTCCAGCCAGCGCGCGATCTTCAGGGCATTGGAGCAATGGCGTTCCATCCGCAGCGCCAGGGTTTTTACGCCGCGCAGGGCGAGGAAACTGTCAAATGGCCCCTGGATCGCACCGACCGCGTTCTGAAGAAATTTGAGACGTTCGGCGAGACCGGGATTCTCGCCCACCACTGCCACGCCGCCCACGATATCGGAATGGCCGTTCAGATATTTCGTCGTCGAATGGACGACGATGTCGAATCCGAGTTCGAGCGGGCGCTGGACGCAAGGGCTCGCGAAAGTGTTGTCCGCGGCGGCGAGGATGTTTTTGCGCCGCGCGAGTCGCGAGATCGCTTGGAGATCGGCGAGCCGCAAAAGCGGATTGGTGGGCGTCTCGACCCAGATCATTTTCGTGTTCGGCGATAACGCGCTTTCGATCGCAGCGGGATCGCTCATATCGACGAAACTGAAGCTCAGCCCCGCCGAGCGCCGGCGCACGCGCTCAAACAACCGGAACGAGCCGCCATAGAGGTCATCGCTCGCCACCACATGGCTGCCGCTGTCGAGCAGATCGAGCACGGTGGCAATGGCGGCCAGTCCCGAGGCAAAAGCGAAGCCGGCCGTGCCGGTTTCGAGATCGGCAATGCAGCGCTCGAACGCCGCGCGGGTAGGATTCTCGCTGCGCGCATAATCATAGCCCTTGTGCACGCCCGGGCTTTCCTGCGCGTAAGTGGAGGTCGCGTAGATCGGCACCATGACCGCGCCGGTCAGCGGATCGTGATGCTGGCCGCCGTGAATCGTGCGCGTGGAAAAGGCGAGGCGGTTGCGCTTCGCTGTCATGGACACCGCCGCAGATGGTTGAGGAGATCGACACGGGTGATGAGGCCGACAAATTTTGGCCCGTCGAGCACGATGGCGACTTCGTTGCGCTCGAAAAGCCGCCGCAGCGAATCGAGCCTCTCCGACACCTGCATGGTGTGCAAGTCGCGCGTCATCGCGGCATCGACGGGGGCACGGAAGCGTTCGGCGCGATCGGCGTCGGCGCCTTCGACGAATGCCAGAATATCGCTCTCGTCGAGAATGCCCACGACGTTATTATTTTCAATGACCGGCAATTGCGACACGTCGGCGTCGCGCATGCGGTTATAGGCGACGAGCAGTGTATCCGATGGACCAACCGTCACCGTGCCGCCGCGGTCGAAGCGCCGGGCGATGAGATCGCGCAGATCACCGTGCAGTTCACGGTCGGCGAGGCCCTGCTCCAGCACCCAGATGTCATTATAAATTTTGGAAAGATATTTGTTGCCGCTATCGGGAATCAGCGTAACCACGCGCTGCGGCGTGGTCTGCTCGCGGCAATACTTCAGCGCTGCGGCGAGCAGAGTACCCGAGGACGAGCCAGCAAGAATGCCTTCCTTCGCAAGCAGCGCGCGCGCCGCCTCCACCGCCTCGCGGTCCGAGATGGAATAGGCGCGGGAAACCAGCGACATATCGGCGTTGGGCGGAATGAAATCCTCGCCGATCCCTTCCGCGGCCCAACTCCCTGCCTGCACGACCTCTCCCGTGCGGACATAAGGCGCCAGAATCGAACCGAGCGGGTCGGCAAGTATGATCTGCACATCGGGTGCTACGCTGCGCAGGAACCGTCCAATGCCAGTCAGCGTCCCGCCGGAGCCCACGCCGATGACGATGGCCTGCAAGTTGTGACCCATCTGTTCCCAGATTTCGGGACCGGTGGTTTGCTCATGCGCCTTGGGATTGGCCGGATTGGCGAACTGGTTGACATACCAGGCGCCCGTCTCGCGCGCGAGGCGCTCGGCCAGATCCTGGTAATAATCGGAGTGACCCTTGCCCACATCCGAGCGCGTGATCCGGACTTCGGCGCCCAGCGCCCGCAGATGCTGGATTTTTTCGCGCGCCATCTTGTCAGGCACGATCAGCAGCACGTGATAGCCCTTGAGGACGCCCGCCTGGGCGAGGCCAAGCCCGGTATTGCCGGCGGTGGCCTCGATGATCGTGTCGCCCGGCTTGATGCGGCCTTCGCGCTCGGCCGCTTCGATCATGGAAAGCCCGATACGGTCCTTGATCGAGCCACCGGGATTCTGGTTTTCGAGCTTGGCAAAGAGACGGCAGGGTCCGGTGTCGAACCGCGTCAACTCCACCATGGGCGTGTTGCCGATCAGCTCAAGCGCGGAGCGTGCGGGCTCTCTGCGGGTGATCTCCGCCATTCCTGCATTCCTGTCGTATTGATGCGGGCGCAAGTGTAGCCCAAAAGCCCAAACCCGCGCCCGCTTCTATTGGCAGCCGACAGGGAAGTCACGGATGAATTTTGCAAGCGACAATGTCTGGGGCGCGGCCCCGGAAATGCTCGCGGCGCTCGCCGCAGCGAATGGCGGGGCCATGCCATCCTATGGTGAAGATCCGCTGACTGAGCGACTTGCCGAGGAAATGGCCCGCGTTTTCGAGCGGCCGGTCGCGGTTTTTCCCGTCATCAGCGGCACAGCCGCCAATGCCCTGGCGCTGGCCACGATCACGCCGCCACACGGTGCGATTCTCTGCCACGAGGACGCGCATATTGTGACCGATGAGTGCGGCGCGCCGGAATTCTTCACCCAGGGCGCCAGACTGGCGACGCTTTCAGGACATAAAGGAAAGCTGGCGCCGGAAACCATCGGGCAGGCGCTTTCGCGTTTCGTGATAGGCTCCGCGCACAGTTCGCAGCCTGCGGCCATCAGCATCACCCAGGCCACGGAATGGGGGACCTGTTATCGGCCCGAGGAAATCGCGGCGCTCGCTGCTGTCGCGCGACATCATGGCCTGAAACTGCACATGGATGGTGCGCGCTTCGCCAATGCAATCGCCTCTCTTGGCTGCACACCGGCCGAAGCGACATGGAAGGCCGGGGTGGACGTGCTTTCCTTTGGCGCCACGAAGAACGGCGCGCTGGCCGCGGAAGCCGTCATATTCTTCGAGCCGCGAGATGCGCGCGATTTCGAGTACCGCCGGAAAAGATCGGGCCATCTGGCGTCGAAACTGCGTTTTGTATCTGCCCAGCTTATTTGCGCGCTCGAAGAGAATCGCTGGCTCGCCTGGGCGGCCCGCGCCAATGCATTCGCTCGCGCGCTCACCGGGGGCCTGCGGGGCCTTGACGGCGTGGAGATCGCCTGTGCCGTCGAAGCCAACGCGGTTTTCGCCTGGTTGCCCGAATCGATGATCCAACGGCTGCGCGCCGAGGGCGCAAGCTTTTACGATTGGTCAGCGCCTGCCGGCGGCCGCACATTGGTGCGCATGGTCACGTCGTTCGCCACGCCCGAACACGACATCGAGCGGTTCCTTGAAATCGCATGCCGATAGCGGAGCAATCACCTCCGCCATTCGGGAGCTGAAGCACGCCTGCCTTTGGGTTCAGATCCGTCCGAGCAGCGTCAGCATGCCTTCCTCGCCGGTATTGCCGGAATTGGCATATAAGTAGTCGAAGCTGAGGCCGATCGACCATGCGCTGGTGGAGAGCGAAAGGCTGCCGCCGCCCAAGGCGTTTCCAGCCGCCGGCTTGGGCCCGCTCACCTTGAACTGATCGATCGGCGTAACGTCGACAAAGTTGGCCGTGACGCTGTCCTGCCCATTCGCGAAATCGTAGCGATAGCCCGCGCGTGCTTCAGGCTGGAGCAGATAATCCCCCAGATCGAAGTCGTCGCGCACATCGACACCGGTAAAGGCCCTGACCGAGGCTGCGTAATCGGGCTCGACATGAAGATCGAAGCCATCTCCGTCCGTGCCGTTGCCGTGCTCTTCCGTATAGCCTTCCTGGCGCATGGCGAGGCCGTCGAGGCTGATCTGCGGCATGACCGCCGCCCCCCAGAAATCATATTGGACTCCGGCCGTGGCACCGCCGGCCAGGTATTCGCCGGGATGGGTTTCATCGGCTGTGCGCGTGTACCCATCCAGATTGATCGTCCGCGTGCCGTTAAATTCCGCATAGCCGACGGACGCCTGTGTATCGAGGAAGAACACGCGCCCGTGCCAGTCGGTGTAACCGGTCAGCATGTACCATTCCGAATTCGTTTTCTGCAGGGCGGGATATTTGGCGTCCATGCCGCCCGAGAAGAAGGTGAAGGCACCGCCATAGCGGCCATTGTCGGGATCCCCCTCATCCGCGCCGACCACGAGACCGAATCCCGTATCCACGTAGCCGGTTCCGACCGATGTGTTGTCCTGGTTGAGGCGCTCCGCGAATTCCTGCGTCCACATCGTGAGATCGCCGTCCTGGTTGGCGTATTCGCGGAGGACGCGCTGACGGGCAGCGACCACATTTGTCGCGTCGTCGGTCAACGAGATGGCGATCGCGCGCTCTGCGCCGGAGACGTCCGGAGCAAAGGCGTCATAGGCGGACTGCGCCTGCTGTGCGTTGGTGACATTGTTCACCACCGCGGCACCCAGCGTATCGTCGCCGGCCAGCGCCTTGTTGGCATAAGGAAACATCTGCAGCGCATAACCGGTCAGCCCGAGTTCATCGGGAGTCTTCGGCGTGAGATTCAGCACGAGATCGGAGGTGCCGGGATTGACGCCGGTGCAGGTGCTCGCATTGTTGATGTTCCAGGTGCAAAGGTCGCCATTGTACAGATAAGGAACGCTGGAGCGGAAATCCGTATCGATCCGGTCAAGTTCGGTGCCCGGAATCTTGAGCTCGCCATCGGGCGCCGAGATCAGGTCGATCCTCGCGGTCGTGTCATCTGTTACCACGCCTCTTCCAGGCACGTAATTTCCGATATAACTGCCATAGGTGATGCTA
>DATJUM010000138.1:0-42618 GCA_035502355.1 Rhizomicrobium sp.
CAGACAGTACGGCCTGGGACTCTCAACGATCCAACCTTTGCACGCTAGAACTGCGTGTGGCTGCCCGGATGGAGCTCTTTCGGCGTCAACTTGCCGTCGCCATTCTTGTCCAGCTGGTCGAAAAGCGAACGCGGCGTGGCAGCGAATTCGTCGAAATCGACACAGCCATTGTGCCGGAAGTCAATCAACGGCGAGGCTGTCGAGGCGTCCTCTTTCCAGCGTGCCTCGTTGACCGTGCGCGCTTCGTCCGCATCAAGACAGCCATCGTGATTCCGGTCGGCAGCGGCAAAGTCGGCTCGAAGACCTTTTTCCATGGCGGCACGTGTCACCACGCCATTCTTGTCGGCATATTTTTCGAGCATCTCGGATGGCGGATGCCATTCCTGCCCCGGCGATTCGCGATGTCTGGAACCGATACAGCCTGCCAAAAGAACGATGAGAGACGCAAAAGTCAAAAAAGCCGCTGCACGCCTCATCCACGACACTCCGAACGGCCCCTGGTGGGCGGTGACGGGTTCGAACCGCCGACCCCTTCGGTGTAAACGAAGTGCTCTTCCAGCTGAGCTAACCGCCCGGGACAGCAAGCTTATAGCAGCTTCCGAACCCCGCGAGTCCGGCGCGCACGGCTAATTCAGCGCTTCTTTAAGCTGCTTGCCGGCGCGAAACCGCGGTTGCTTGGAAGGCTTGATCTCGATTTCGGCACCAGTCTGCGGATTGCGACCCTTTCCGCCCGCCCGATGGGACACTTCGAATACACCAAAGCCGGTCAGGCGAACTTCGTTCCCGGCCTTGAGCGCTTCGGTAATGAGCTCGAAGACGCCGTCGACGGCCTTGGTTGCCGCATTTCGTTCGATACCAGTCCGTTCAGAAAGCTGCTGAATCAGGTCATTCTTGTTCAAGGGGCCGCTCCTCCGATTTCCGCTCGAAACTTGGAGTCTAGGGCCGGAAGCCAAGGATCGCCAAGCCCAAAGGCGGGCTGATCGGCAAAATCCTGAGGAAAAAGAACCCCAGCGACCGGCAGGACGCTGGGGCTTGGAAACACGCCAGTTTTGCCTCAGTGAGTGACCACCGCGTCCGCGTCGGTGTCATCCAGCCGCGGAGCCGGCGGCGCAAGCTCCGATTCTTCCCAGATGATCGGCTCCGGCGGACGGACAAGTGCGATCTTCAGCACCTCCTCGACATTGGACACCGGCACGATCTTCAAGCCCGATTTCACGTTGTCGGGAATCTCGGCCAGATCCTTCTCGTTTTCGGCCGGAATGATCACTGTCGCCAAACCCGAGCGGAGCGCTGCCAGGAGCTTTTCCTTCAGGCCGCCGATCGGCAGCACGCGCCCGCGCAGCGTGATCTCGCCCGTCATCGCCACATCGCGCCGAACCGGAATTCCCGTGAGCACGGAGATGATCGACGTCGCCATTGCTACGCCTGCGGAAGGTCCATCCTTGGGCGTCGCACCCTCCGGCACGTGGACATGAATGTCCTTCTGCTCGAAGGTGGGCGGCTTGATACCGTAGTTCGTCGCCTTGGAGCGCACATACGAACGCGCCGCGTCGATCGATTCCTTCATCACTTCGCCGAGCTTGCCAGTGGTCTGCATGCGGCCCTTGCCGGGCAGCATGACCGATTCGATCTGCAGGGTGTCGCCGCCGACTTCCGTCCAGGCCAACCCTGTTACCACACCGACCTGATCCTCGCCTTCCACTTCACCGTATCGGAACTTGCGCACGCCCGCATAGCTGCCGAGGTTGTCCGGCACGACTTCGATCGACTTCGCTTTAGCCGAAACGATCTCCTTCACCGCCTTGCGCGTGAGGTTGGCAATCTCTCGCTCGAGATTGCGCACCCCAGCTTCGCGTGTGTGATAACGGATGAGATCGCGCAATCCCGCGTCGGTGATCGTCCATTCACCCTCTTTCAGGCCATGCGACTTGATCTCCTTTGGAATCAGATGACGTCGGGCGATCTCAACCTTTTCGTCCTCTGTGTAGCCGGGGATGCGGATGATCTCCATGCGGTCCATCAGGGGCTGCGGCATGCGCAGTGTGTTGGCCGTGGTGATGAACATCACGTCGGAGAGGTCGAAATCGACTTCGAGATAGTGGTCGTTGAAGGTATGGTTCTGCTCGGGATCGAGCACCTCCAGCAGCGCGGACGATGGATCGCCGCGCCAGTCGGCACCGAGCTTGTCAATTTCGTCGAGCAGGAAAAGCGGATTGGCACTCTTCGCTTTCTTCATCGACTGGATGATCTTGCCGGGCATGGAACCGATATAAGTGCGCCGGTGACCGCGAATCTCCGCTTCGTCCCGCACGCCGCCAAGGCTCATACGCACGAATTCGCGGCCCGTGGCCCGCGCGATTGACTTGCCGAGCGAGGTCTTGCCTACACCCGGAGGTCCAACGAGGCAAAGAATCGGCCCCTTCATCTTGCCCGCGCGCTGCTGCACGGCGAGATATTCGAGGATGCGTTCCTTGACCTTCTCAAGGCCATAATGGTCTTCGTTCAGAATCGCTTCCGCGAGCCGGATATCCTTCTTGATCTTGGACTTCTTGCCCCACGGTAGCGACAACAGCCAATCGAGATAATTGCGCACCACTGTGGCTTCCGCCGACATCGGGCTCATTTGGCGCAGTTTCTTGACTTCGGCCTGCGCCTTTTCGCGCGCCTCCTTGGAGAGCTTGGTCTTGCGGATGCGCTCCTCGAGCTCGTTAAGCTCGTCACGGCCCTCCTCGCCCTCGCCCAATTCCTTCTGGATCGCCTTGAGCTGTTCGTTGAGGTAATATTCGCGTTGCGTCTTCTCCATCTGGCGCTTCACGCGCGAGCGGATCTTGCGTTCGACCTGCAACACGCCAATCTCGCCTTCGATAAGAGCAAGCACCCGCTCGAGCCGCTCGATCGTATTGAGGGTTTCGAGCAACTGCTGACGTTCCGCGATCTTCACCGACAGGTGCTGGGCAACCATGTCGCTCAGCTTGGCCGGGTCATCGATCTGTGCGAGCGAGGCAAGCGTTTCTGCCGGGATCTTCTTATTGAGTTTGATGTAGTTTTCGAAATTGGTTTTGACCGTTCGTATCAGCGCTTCGGTCTCTTTCACGTCTCCACCGTGATCGGTGAGGCGCTCGATCTTGGCCTGGAAAAAATCCGTCCGAGGCGAAAATGAGGTCACGCGCGCTCGCGACTTCCCTTCAACGAGAACGCGCACCGTCTGATCAGGCAGCTTGAGCAACTGAAGCACGGTTGCCATCGTACCCACGCTATGCAGCGCGTCGGGATTCGGATCATCGTCACCCGCATTCTTCTGGGTTAACAGAAGGATCTGTTTTTCCTCGCTCATCACCTCTTCGAGCGCCCGAACGGATTTTTCGCGGCCAACGAAGAGGGGAACAATCATGTGGGGAAATACGACGATATCCCGCAGCGGAAGCACCGGCGCCAGTAGGCCGCCAGACTCGGGCTTGGACATTACGGCATCGGATTCGGACATCAATTTCTCCCTGCCCGACTCACCTGACGGGTCGGGCGTTCAGGCAACCGTACCCCGAAGGCGAACGGTGGCCAACAATAGGAACCGCCTAAAGGGCCGGTTCTGCCGGAATCGAAAGTGGTTTCCCCCTGCCGCGCTTTCAAGATACGTGGCGTCAGCCACTAAGGATTGTGGCTGTTCCGGTTTCGGCCACCGCGGCTCAGGACGCGTTGGATTCGCGCGCCTGCCCCTTGTCGGAATAGGTGTAGAGCGGCCGGGACCGGCCATCCACCACATCGGAGGTGATGACCACCTCCTGGACCCCGTTCAGAGTCGGAAGCTCGAACATTGTTTCGAGCAGAATGCCTTCCATGATGGAGCGCAGCCCCCGCGCACCGGTCTTGCGCTGAATCGCCCGCCGGGAGATGGCGTGCAGCGCCTCCTCCTGGAACCTGAGCTTTACACCCTCCATCTCGAACATCCGCTGATACTGTTTCGCCAGCGCATTCTTCGGACGCGTGAGAATCTCAATCAGCGCGCTTTCACTCAGATCGCCCAGCGTGGCGATGACGGGCAAACGCCCGATGAATTCCGGAATGAGGCCGAATTTAAGCAAGTCCTCAGGCTCGACTTCACGCAAAACTTCGCCCGTCCCGCGCTCATCCGCGGCCCTGACTACGGCGCCGAAGCCCATCGAGGTGCCATGCGTGCGCGAGGAAATGATCTTTTCCAGCCCTGCGAACGCTCCACCGCAGATGAACAGAATATTGGTCGTGTCCACCTGCAGGAATTCCTGCTGCGGATGCTTGCGCCCACCCTGGGGCGGTACGCTCGCGACCGTGCCTTCCATGATCTTGAGCAATGCCTGCTGCACGCCTTCACCCGACACGTCGCGGGTGATCGAGGGGTTGTCCGACTTGCGGCTGATCTTATCGACTTCATCGATATAGACGATGCCGCGCTGCGCCCGCTCCACATTGTAGTCAGCGTTCTGCAGGAGCTTGAGGATGATGTTCTCCACATCCTCGCCGACATAGCCAGCCTCAGTGAGTGTCGTGGCATCGGCCATCGTGAACGGCACATCGAGAATGCGCGCCAGCGTCTGTGCGAGCAGCGTCTTGCCACAGCCCGTCGGACCGATCAGAAGAATATTCGATTTTGCGAGTTCGACGTCGCTGTTCTTTCCGGTCGCGTTGATCCGTTTGTAGTGATTATGCACAGCGACCGACAGCACCTTTTTTGCATGATGCTGACCGACGACATAATCGTCGAGAACCTTGAATATCTCGCCCGGAGACGGGACACCATCACGCGATTTCAGGAAGGAAGTCTTGTTCTCTTCCCGGATGATCTCCATACACAGTTCGACACATTCGTCACAGATGAAGACGGTTGGCCCGGCAATGAGCTTGCGCACCTCATGCTGGCTCTTACCGCAAAAAGAGCAGTAGAGCGTATTCTTCGTCTCGCCGCTGCCTGTTTTGCTCATCGGCACTCCCTAGACATGCACCTGCCTGGCTTCGAACGGCGCACCGCTATGAACCCGTCACAAGGGGTTTCGCGATATCATGACATGCATGAACCGCGCCAGACTCTGCCAACCCCTTGCCGTGATCATTCGACCACGATAGGCAGAGCAGGATCAAGGATTGTTTAAATCCCATCATTTGCGAAGCTGCCCCCCTTTTTGCTGGGATCATCCGGCCTCGCCGCTCTCCGGACGGCTGGCCAAAACCTTGTCCACAAGCCCGAAGGATTTCGACTCTTCCGCCGTCATATAGGTATCCCGATCCAGGGCTTTTTCAACCGCATCCAGCGGCTGGCCCGTGTGCTTCACATAGATATCGTTGAGCCGGCGCTTCAGCTTGAGAGCTTCCTCGGCGTGCCGTGCAATATCAGCCGCCTGCCCGTAGAAAGACGCAGAAGGCTGGTGAACGAGGATGCGTGAATTCGGCAGGCAGGCTCGCGCGCCCTTCTCGCCAGCGCAAAGGAGAAGCGAAGCCGTGGACGCAGCCTGTCCGACGCACAGGGTCTGAATGGCCGGCCGGACATATTGCATTGTGTCATAGATGGCGAGACCCGAGGTGACCACGCCTCCCGGAGAATTGATATACATGGCAATTTCTTTCTTCGGGTTTTCGGCCTCGAGAAAGAGCAATTGCGCGGTGATGAGGCTTGCGCCGTAATCCTCGATCGGCCCGGTAATGAAAATAATCCGTTCCTTCAACAGGCGCGAATAGATGTCATAGGCGCGCTCTCCCCGCGCGGTCTGTTCGACCACCATGGGCACGAGCGTATTCATGTAGGTGTCACGTACGTCTTTCATCCGGCCATTCCTTCGAAACCAGAGTCCAATCCACTCAGATTGTATTGTTTCGGCGCGGATTCCACCCCTTGACCCGCCGTCCAAGTGGCGCGCCCCGGCATCCGCCCAAAGTCCACGAACCCTAAGCCGCAGCCTCTTCGGCGGCCTTTAACTTTGCCTCCGCCTCGTCGGGATCGAGGAACAATATTTCGCGATCGACTTTCCGTTCAGATATCTGGGCAAGTTCCGCAATGAAATCTACGACCTTTTCCTCGAAGATCGGAGCGCGGATTTCCGCCTGCGCCTGCGGATTCGAACTGTAAAAATTGAATGCTTCCTGTTCGTGTCCCTGATACTGACGCGCCCGTGTCATTATCGCCCGTTGAAGCTCGTCGGGCGACACGGTGATACCGTTCTGTTCGCCTATGCGCGCAAGTACGAGACCAAGCCGGACGCGCCGCTCGGCGATTTTCCGATATTCGTCGCGCAGTTCCTCCTCGGTCTTGCCCTCGTCGGCAGCCGTCCGTCCTTCGCGCTTCAGCTCGGCCTGGACCTGCTCCCAGATCATGTCGAACTCGCGCCCAACCATGGCTTCCGGCAGCGGGAAGGAGTGCCGACTATCGAGCGCGTCAAGAAGGCGCCGCTTCAGATGCATCCGGCTCGCGCGGTTGAAATCGAGCTTCAATTGATCGCGAACCCGGTCACGCAAGGTGCCAAGCGATGGAACTCCCAGCTTTTGCGCCAGATCGTTATCAAGCGACAGTGGGTCGGGTGCCTTCACTTCCTTTACCTGCACGGTGAATTCGGCGGGCTGGGCTGCCAGCTTCACATCGGGATAGTCGGCCGGAAACGTCACGTTAACCAAACGCTCTTCGCCAGCCTTCGCGCCCACGAGCTGTTCCTCGAAGCCGGCGATCAGCTGCCCGGAGCCAAGGACAAGATTGAAATCTTCTGCCTTGCCGCCCGTGAACTCCTCTCCATTGACACGACCGACGAAATCGATGGTGACCGCATCCTTTTCTTGTGCCGGTTCACCTTCGGGCCGGAGCGAATAGGTGCGCGCCTGCTCGGCTAGCCGCTCAAGGGCTGAGTCGACCTCGGGGTCGGTCACGTCCGCGACCAGCTTCTGGACCTGCAGGCTCGTAATGTCGGCGAGATCGAATTCCGGCATAAGGTCGACGCGGACGGTAAATTCGAGATTGGTCTTTCCTCCGACCACCTCCTCCATCGGCGTGACGTAATCCACCTGAGGGGGGAATGCTGGCTTGAGCGCGTGGTCGGCAACCGCCTTCTGGCTCGTCTCCGAAACCGCCTGCTCGACGATCTCGTTCATCACGCGCTTGCCAAACGTCTTCTTGAGATAGGACACGGGGGCTTTGCCCGGCCGGAATCCTTTGAGATGCATGCTCGACTGCATCTCGCTGAGACGGTCGGTAAGGCGCGCGTCGAGGTCGTCGGCGCCGATAACGATCCGGAATTCGCGGTGCAAGCCTTCGGATATGGTCTGTGTAACTTCCATCGGAAAGATCCCTGCGCTCGTACCCGTTGCTGGTGCGGGCGGAGGGACTTGAACCCCCACGACTTTCGTCACGAGAACCTAAATCTCGCGTGTCTGCCGATTCCACCACGCCCGCGCTCGGGGCCCCGGCGCCATGCTGTGAACGACCGGACCGCGCCGTATATCAGGCGGATTCGGAGGTGGCTAGGGGTTTGGCCGCACGACGTCGTCGGCCGCGCAGCCAGAAAATCCCGCCGCCAATCAGCAGGACCAGCCCTGCCAGGATGGCGGCGATCATGCCAAGAAGGATGCGGAGTGAATCAATGAATATGAAATTGCCGGTCCTGGTATAGAATCCGTTGAAGCTTGCGAGTGCGGACGGCAGGGCAAGCAGGTCGCGCTTCTCCATCTGCAAGACGTGTTCGTCGGGGTGAAATGTGGATTGCCAGGCAAACGGTTCGCCGTTCGCGGCAAGTTCGATATGCCCGCCGAGAACTGCGCTCACCGGCCTGTCGCGGACGAAATCTGCGACGCGACGCGCGCTGGCCAGTTCTGCAGCCGGATCGTCAATGAGCAGACGGCCGGCCAGCATGAAATCTCCCGATATCACCAGCCCTGTGGCGCGGTCGTAGAAGACGAGTTCGGTCTCGTTGTGCCCCGGCGCCGGAATTACGTCGATGACACGGTTTCCGAGATCCAGGCTCGATGTATCGTCGGGCCAGTGAGCAAAGCGATAGTAACGCTGGACGCTCTGCAAATCGTAGCCAACGAGCGTCGTGTTCGGCAGATGCGCGAACTGCCCGTCGCCTGCCCTGTGATCGAGGTGCCGATGGGTGTGGACCACGAGGAGGTGCAGACCGGGCCGCCCGTAGCGCGAAACGAGGTCGACGACGGTTCGGGCGAGCGGCATTCTACGCGGATCGGCGACGTCACCCGTATCGATCAGAAGCGCCTGCCGATCTCCGATGAGCAGATAAAGAAAGGGCGCCTCCCAGGTTGCGCACAGATTTTCGCGCAGGACGAAAGTCCGCCTGTCGTATTCATGGACCTCGAGAGGCGGTTGTGGATGCGCTGCGCAATCCTCGGCGCCGTCATTCCAGCGGCTGGTCCATGGTGCGACGCCGACCGGCGCAAAGGCTACACCGAATCCCCATACCGCGAGCGCTGCAACACAAGTGAACAGCCGGCCCGTCATTGCTTCACAGGCCGCTCATATATGGCGACGTCCCAGAACCGACCGAACTTGTAGCCAACCTCGCGATACGTGCCGACAAGCACGAACCTCATCCGCTTGTGCAAACCTATGGAAGTCTCGTTGGGCAGGGAAATACCGCCGTAAGCGCGATGCACATCCACCCGTTCGAGGGCATCAAAAAGCGCCTGATAGAGGCGAAATCCGATGCCGCGGCCGATTTCGCCAGGCGCGAGATAAATGCTGGTTTCAACAGAGGTTTGATAAGCGGCTCTTTCTTTGAACGGCGCAGACGACGCCCAACCGATCGCGCGGCCTCCATGTTCCGCAACGAAACACTGGTAACGGCCGGCATCTCCGAAGGTGGCAAACCAGGCGAGTCGCTGGTCGAGCGTGTGCGGCTCAAGATCGAACGTGATATGCGTGTTGACGATGTAGTGATTATAAATCTCGAGAAGCGCCGGTACGTCCGCAATTTCGGCGCGGCGGATAGCCGGTTCATTCATCGCGTCTCTCCCGAAGCGAAACGAGTACGGCGGGAAGCAGGTCCGGCAGGTCTTCGGCGATCAATCCGGGGCCAAACCGCCGGGCTGCGTCGCCGTGAAGCCATGCGCCGGCGGTTGCGGCCTCGAATGAATTCATGCCCTGTGCGAGCAGGCCTCCGATAATGCCGGAAAGCACATCGCCCGCACCGGCAGTCGCGAGATCGGGCGGCGCATCGGTGTTCACCGCCACACGACCGTCCACCGCCGCCACGACCGTATCGGGACCTTTCAAGAGCAACGAGCATTTCGCGACAGCCGCCGCCTCGCGCGCCGCTTCGATGCGCGTTGTCGCCCGATCAAGCAAACCAGGGCATATCCGGTCGAATTCCCCTACATGCGGCGTGAGCACGCCAGATTCTCGCAATTGCAGGAACAGAGCATTCGGATCCTCGGAAAACGAGGTCAGCGCATCGGCATCGAGGACCGCCGCCGCGCGGCTCGCGAGAACGGCCGCCACGAGCTCCTGCGTTTGGCGCCCCACGCCGCAGCCGGGTCCGATGACGACCGTGTTCAGCCTCGCATCCTCAAGCAGTCGTGCGAGGCCGGCAGCGCCCGAGAATGGCTTCACCATCACTGCGGTCAGTGCGGTCGCGTTGACGGGAACGGCATCCGGCGGGCTGGCAACGCTCACAAGGCCAGCCCCTGCCCGCAGCGCCGCTCGCGCAGCCATACGTGCGGCGCCGGTGGCATGAGCCGGACCGCTGACGACGACCGCGTGACCGCGGGCATATTTGTGTCCGAGGGGCTGCGGCCAAGGAAAGCCGGCGCTCCATAACGCCGGACCGTTCTCGAAAATGCGGGGACGGATGCCGTCAAGCACAGCGGCCGGAATTCCGATGTCGGCAACAATGGTTCCCCCACACCAAAGCCGGCCCGGCATCAGCACGTGTGCAGGTTTCTTGCGGAAGAAAGTGACAGTCAGATCGGCTTGAACAGCAACGCCATCGAGCCCATCAAGCGGACGAGCCAGATCGCCGTGCAACCCGCTTGGCACATCCACTGCGACCACCACCGCTTTGGAATCATTGAGCGCCAGCACCACATCGCGCGCCACGCCATCAAGCGCCCGCGCAAGGCCCGCGCCGAAAATCGCGTCCACGACCAGTTCCGCGCCCTGCAGCGAATCTCGCGACAGATCGCCGACCGCACCCGTCCAGCGCGCTGCCATGGCAGCAGAGTCGCCGTTTAGACGATCACGGTCGCCAAGAAGAGCGAGGCGGACGGGCCAGCCCCGCGCCAGAAGGTGGCGCGCCGCGACGAAGCCGTCGCCGCCATTGTTTCCCGGTCCGCAAAGCACCACCGCCGGACGCGGCGACCATCGCCGGACGATTTCATCCACGACGGAACGCCCCGCGTTTTCCATCAGATCAAGAGACGGAACACCGTTTTCTGCCGCAAACCGGTCCGCGGCGTACATTTCCGCGATGGTGAGGATTTCGTGAGTCACGTTGCAAGCGATCTCGCGCCGTCACTGCCACCAAAATAGCGTTCAAGCCTGCCGAGCGCTTCCTCCAGTAGAGTGCGCTTCTTGCAAAAAGCAAAACGCACGAGATGGTCGGGCTCGCCATTTTCGAAAAACGCGCTGAGGGGAATCAACGCGACACCGGCCTCGCGCACAAGTCGCCGACAGAAGGCATCATCGCGCTCGTTCGTCAGCCCGCGAATATTGGCCGTGAGAAAATACGTGCCCTCGCATGGCAGAACATCGAAGCCCAGGCGCGCGAGTCTTCCTGCTAGCAGGTCGCGATTGTTCTGAAGCGCCACCGTCAAGCCAAGCGTGAACGCCATCTCGTTCATCAGCGCATAGCCGGTGCCATGCTGGAGGGCCGGAGGCGTGGTGAAAGTCAGGAACTGATGGGTTTTCGCGATGACATCGATAAGCGCCGCCGGCCCGGTTACCCAGCCCACTTTCCATCCCGTTAGCGAGAACATCTTGCCCGCCGAACCGACCCGAACAGTCCGATCCCCCATGCCGGGGAAGCCCATAAGGGGCAGATGCAGTCGGCCATCGAAAACAAGGTGTTCATAAACCTCGTCGCAGATCGCGACCGCATTTGAATCGGCGAGCACCCGCGCTACGCCCGCCAACTCCTCCCGGTCAAAGACGCGGCCGATCGGATTGAGCGGCGTATTCAGCACAAGCGCGCGAGTTTCTGCCGTTATCACCGCCGCGAGCGCGTCGGGTTCGAGCCGCCAGTGGGGCGGCGCAAGCTTTATCGTGCGCACCCTGGCGCCGGCGGCAAGCGCAATGGGGCGATACGAATCATAGGCGGGCTCGACAAGCACGACCTCCCCGCCCTGCCCGGCCAGCGCGAGAATGCTCGCGGTCAGCGCTTCGGTGCCCCCCGAGGTGACGAGCACGTTGCGTTCCGCATCGAAGTTGAATCCGTAGAATCGGTGCGCGTGCGCCGCGATCGCGGCGCGGAGCGCCGGCAGCCCGCGAGTCGGTGGATATTGATTCGGTCCGTCCCGAAGAGCCGCTGCCGCCGCTTCGCGAATCGCAAGCGGCCCATCCTCGTCAGGAAACCCCTGGCCAAGATTGACTGCGCCGCATTCGGCCGCGAGCGCCGACATGACCGTAAAGATCGTTGTCGGCAGTTCCGCAAAGACTGGATTGAAGCGGCGCTCAGCCATTATCATCGAAGCGCGGACACGGGAGCGGACTTAAACGTGAAGGTCCCGCGTCGCCAAGGAAAATCGCAGGTTCCAGAAACTGAGCGGCATGCGAGCGCCTGCTGAAGCGCGGCAAAAGGCGTGTGGATAAGTGTGCGGGCGCGCGGCGGGGACTGGTTTCCGGACATAAGAGACGGAATGATGGGTTTGGGAGAACGCCGTTGAAGAAGATCGAAGCCATCATCAAGCCGTTCAAGCTCGACGAGGTAAAAGATGCCCTGCAGGAAATCGGCATCGAGGGGATAACAGTCGTCGAAGCGAGAGGGTTCGGGCGCCAAAAAGGCCATGCAGAGCTCTATCGAGGCGCCGAATATGTCGTGGATTTTCTGCCCAAGGTGAAAATAGAGATCGTCGTGCCGGAGCAGCGTCTGGAGGCGGCGCTCGATGCCATTCAGAAGGCGGCGCGGACGGGCCGAATCGGCGACGGAAAGATCTTCGTATTCGATGTGGAGCAAGCCATTCGCATCCGGACGGGCGAAACAGGCACAGACGCCATTTAGGACACAACCGCGGGCCGGCGGCCCGCAGCAAACATCGAGGAGCGGTCACCATGTCCAATGCAGAAACGGTTCTCAAGCTCATCCGGGAGAAAGAGGTCAAATTTGTTGACCTTCGTTTCACCGACCCGCGTGGCAAATGGCAGCACATTACCTTTGATCTTTCCATGGTAGACGAGGACTTCCTGACGGAAGGGATGATGTTCGACGGCTCTTCGATCGCCGGATGGAAGGCGATCAACGAGTCCGACATGACGCTCCTGCCCGATTGCGGCACGGCGATCGTCGATCCTTTCTTCGCGCAGACCACGCTCGCACTCCTCTGCGATGTGATCGAGCCCACCACCGGACAGCGCTACGCGCGCTGTCCGCGTTCGATCGCCAAGGCAGCGGAAAAATACATGGCCTCCTCGGGAATCGGAGACACGGCCTATTTCGGCCCCGAGGCGGAGTTCTTTATCTTCGACGACGTGCGATTCGACAGCACAATGAACAAGGCATTCTATTACCTAGATACCGTCGAAGGTTCCTACAACACGGGGACGGAATATGAATCGGGAAACCTGGGTCACCGTCCGCCGGTCAAGGGCGGATATTTTCCGGTTCCTCCCGTTGATTCCGCGCAGGACATGCGCAGCGAAATGCTGGCAGTAATGGGTGATCTTGGCATCGAACCGGAAAAGCATCATCATGAAGTGGCCGGTGCGCAGCACGAACTGGGCTTCAAGTTCAAGACGCTGACGCGCTGCGCCGACGCCATGCAAATCTACAAATATGTGATCCACCAGGTTGCCGCTGCTTACGGCAAATCCGCGACCTTCATGCCCAAACCAGTTTATGGCGACAACGGCTCGGGCATGCATGTCCATCAGTCGATCTGGCGCGGCGGAAAACCGTTGTTTGCAGGCTCAGGCTATGCCGATCTCTCCGATACCTGCCTTTATTATATCGGTGGCATCATCCGGCATGCGCGCGCTGTCAACGCATTCACCAATTCGCTGACCAACTCCTACAAGCGATTGATACCGGGTTTCGAGGCGCCTGTCTTGCTCGCCTATTCCTCGCGCAACCGGTCGGCGGCATGCCGCATACCTTTTGCTTCGAGCCCGAATGCAAAGCGAGTCGAAGTACGCTTTCCGGATCCCGGTTCCAACCCTTACCTCGCCTATGCGGCGCTACTCATGGCCGGCCTCGATGGAATCGAAAACAAGATTCATCCGGGCGATCCCATGGACAAAGACCTCTACGCCCTGCCGCCTGAGGAATTGAAGGACGTGCCGACTGTATGCGGCTCGTTACGCCAGGCACTTGAATGCCTCGACGCCAATCGCGCCTTCCTCAAGAAGGGCCAGGTCTTCTCCGACGATTTCATCGACAGCTTCATCGAACTCAAAATGAGCGAGGTCTACGCCTTAGAGCACACGCCCCACCCGATCGAATTCAAGATGTACTACAGCGTCTAAGCGACCGGTAAGCTGCCTTCACGCGATCGCGCCGGCAGCAGCAGAAGCGGGGGCGACAGTGGCGGGTTTTGTCGGGAGCACGACGTAAGCGCGGCAGCCCTTGCCGATATCGCTTTCGATCCAGGCGAATCCGCCATGCAGTTCGGCGAGGCCACGCACGAGCGTGAGCCCGAGACCGGTTCCCCCGCGTCGGTCGTAGCGATTATCAACCTGATTGAAGGGCATGAAGATGCGTTCCAGCTTGTCACGGGCGATGCCGGGACCATTGTCCTCCACCATGATCTGGAAATCGCCCTGCGCCGAGCGCGACGCGGCAACCACGATACGCCCGCCTTCGGGCGTGAACTTGACGGCGTTGGACACGAGATTGAGCAGGATCTGCTTCAAGGCCCTTTCGTCTGCATACAGCGGCGGGGCGTCGGCTTCGATCCGGATAACCAATTGTTGCCCTCGCTCGCGCGATTTCGCGCTGATGATCTTCAGAGCCGCATCCAAGGTGTACTGAACGTCGAGCGCCTGCGGCTCGATCTCCATCTTGCCGGCTTCGATCTTGGCGACGTCGAGAAGATCGTTTATGAGGCTGAGCAAATGCGCGCCGGAGGAATGGATATCGCTCGCATATTCGGCATAGCGCGGCGAACCTGCCGGGCCGAAACATTCTTTCTGAATGATTTCCGAGAAGCCCAGAATCGCGTTGAGCGGGGTGCGCAGCTCGTGACTCATATTGGCAAGGAATGAGGTTTTCGAGGCGTTCGCCGTTTCCGCTTCGAATCGCTTGCGCAGCGCCTCATCTCGCGCCTGCTCGAGTTCGCGTGCAAGATCTTCAACTTCGAAGCGCAGCCGCGATTCCTCATCGAGGCGATGGGTCAGACGACGCCCCGCTGTTAAGAAATACCCCGCTATGGCCGGCAACCCGATGGCGATCACGAGATCAAGCGGTGTGCCGTCGATCACAAATCTGAGACAGGAGACCACAAGGAGCGGAACAATGGCGGCAACAAGGAAATCGAGATGGCTGGCGCGGCTCATCACCTGCTCGGCCATAACGCAGGATACGCAGCCGGCCAGAAAGGCATGGTTCAATGTGCTCTGCGGCTCCCACAGCATCCAGGGTATCAGTCCCCAGGTAGCACTGGTTACAACCTGCAGGAACAGAAAGCGGGGAAACCAGGCCTCTACGCGATCCGCCTGCAGCCGGTGAGTAACGTCCTGCTGATACATTCTGCCGGCATGCGATGCGACAAGGCCCAAAATCGCCATGGCGACCGGTAACACTGCTGCCATGCGGAGAGGGCGATGGCCGAACATGCCAACCGGATCGGTCGCAACCAGCGCCATGCCGAGAGCAACAAGGGGTGCTGTGAACCGTGCCTGCAGGGCAGTTTCAACGACGAGATCGAGTTGCGCCTTCAGCACCCGGACATCCGCGCGCCGGCGCACACGAAGTGTCTGTCCGTATCCCAAGAATGCGTCCCGTTGCGTCCGACTGTCGCGATTCCGGCAGATGCTAGGGAGGCACTCCTAAGATTTGCTTAGAGGACGTTATCGCGGCGGTGCCGGCGCGCCCATTATGTGGTTAATTTGGTGTTGACGAATCACGTAGCTGCCATGACCGATTCTTCCGATCTCTTCGACGCCGCGCCTCAAGGGACCAGAGGCTACACAGCAAAAGATATTGAAGTTCTCGAAGGACTCGAGGCGGTTCGCCGGCGGCCTGGCATGTATGTCGGAGGTACCGACGAACGCGCGCTGCATCACCTGGCCGCCGAGATACTGGACAATGCGATGGACGAGGCAGTGGCCGGTTTTGCCACGCGCATCGAGCTGGAGCTGAAATCCGGAGATGTTCTGACGGTGCGCGACAATGGACGTGGAATTCCCGTCGACCCCCATCCGAAGTTCAAGAACAAATCCGCCCTGGAAGTCATCATGACGATGCTGCATGCCGGCGGAAAGTTCGGCGGCAAGGTTTACGATACGGCCGGCGGCCTGCACGGCGTGGGAGCATCGGTCGTCAACGCCCTTTCTGAATGGATGGACGTCGAAGTTTTTCGGGAACGCCATGCCTGGAAAATGCGATTCGAACGCGGTCACCCCGTCGGAAAATTGAAGGATGCCGGCGCGGCGAATCGCAGGGGCACCGTGGTGTCCTTCAAGCCTGACACTGAGATATTCGGGAAATCGGTGCACTTCTCGCCCAACGCGCTCTACCGCATGGGTCGGTCGAAGGCTTATCTGCACCGCGGAGTTGAGATCCGCTGGACCTGCGCGCCGGATCTTCTCAAAGCCGATAGCGGCATCCCAGTCGAAGACACGCTCAAATTTCCGGGCGGCATACTCGATTTCCTGAATTCGGAAATCGAAGGTCATGAGACGGTTACGCCGCGCAGCTTCTCCGGCCGAACCGAGAATCGCGACGCCAGGGGCGCCGTGGAATGGGCCGTGGCCTGGGTGCCCGACCTGGATTCGTCCCTCCACTCCTATTGCAACACCATTCCCACACCGCAGGGCGGCACGCATGAGCAGGGTTTCCGCAACGGGTTGACGAAAGCGCTGCGCACACATGGCGAGCGGTCCAACAATCGTAAGACGGCGCTCGTCGCTCCCGAAGATGTCATGTCGACCGCGCGCGCCGTGCTCTCGATCTTCATCCGTGAGCCAGAGTTTCAAGGTCAGACCAAGGAAAAGCTTTCGACACCCGATGCGCAGCGGCTCGTCGAAAACGTGGTGCGCGATCATTTCGACCACTGGCTGGCGGAAAGCCCCCTGGAAGCCGATCGCCTGCTCGCCTTCGTTGTTGATCAAGCCGAGGAACGCCTGCGCCGCAAGCAGATGCGGGAGGTTTCTCGAAAGGCGGCCACACGCAAACTTAGGCTGCCCGGCAAACTCGCAGATTGCAGCATCGGCAGCGCGAGCGGTACGGAGATCTTTCTTGTCGAAGGCGATTCCGCGGGGGGGTCGGCGAAACAGGCACGGGACCGCGCGACTCAGGCCGTGCTGCCCCTGCGTGGCAAGATTCTCAACGTGGCAAGTGCGGCGACTGGAAAGCTCGAGCAGAACCAGGAACTCGCAAACCTTGTACAGGCCCTGGGGTGTGGAACCGGTACACGCTACCGTGACGACGATCTGCGTTACGACCGCGTGATCATCATGACGGATGCCGATGTCGACGGCGCGCACATTGCCTCGCTTCTGCTGACATTCTTTTTTCGCGAGATGCTCGGCCTGATCGAAAACGGCCACCTCTATCTCGCGATGCCGCCGCTTTACCGCATGACCCAAGGCAGCAGGACGATTTACGCGCGCGACGATGCTCATCGCGAGCAACTTCTGAAAACCGTCTTCAAATCAAACGCGAAAGTCGAAACATCCCGCTTCAAGGGTTTGGGCGAAATGATGCCGAACCAGCTGAAGGAAACCACCATGCAGCCGGGCCACCGCACGCTGGAACGCGTGGAAATTGCCGAAGGGGATGCAACCGAGACTTCCTCTCTCGTCGAGCGGCTGATGGGCAAGAAACCTGAATTGCGCTTTCAGTTCATTCAGGAAAATGCGCGCTTTGCGCCGGAAGTCGATGTATAATTATCAGGTTGCCGGGACACGTACCTCACCGGCTAGGGTGACGCCGTCGCCATTCTGCGATTGAACGGCAGTCGCCGGACGGGAACGAAGGAGATTGCCGGCAAAGTCCGGCAGTCCAAAGCGATGTTCGAAAAGCCCGAGCGTCAACGCCGTGCGCGTGGCGAGCGTCAGCGTCAGCGATTCGCTCCCGCAATCGCGGCTCATGCAGGCGAACTCAATGTAATCCTGGCCCGACCAGCTTGGCGGTGCTACATAATGCCAACCGTGGACGTCAATCGCCTTAAGCACGGCCGCCCTGGGGATAACGAGAAACATCTGGTCCGCGGCGCCGGAGCCATGAAACAGAAGCGTGACGCGACGCGCGCCGTTCATCGATGGCCTGGCGATAATCGTGGTATCGGGAACCGAAAACCGCGGATTGCCGGCAGGGGCGGAATAGACGCGAGGAAACGCGGGCAGAAGCCAAAGCGGCCGAGGTGAAAACGCGGCGACGGCCCGCATGGCCGGAGGAACCGGTGCCGTCGCATCCACAGCCCAAAATGCGCGATCGCGATTTTGGACGTAACTGATATTCAGCCGTTGAGCCGCAGTCGTGCTGTATGCAGGCTGCAGCCCCTGTACAACGGCCGCGCAAACGGCGCCCACGAAGAATACCGTCACAGCCGCGACCCAGAGCGTGCGCGGCAACGCGAATCGCGCGAGCAACGGAACAATTGCCGACAGGCCGATTGCGAAGGGGACTGTGAACATTGGATGAAGTTTCAACCCCATGATCAACTCGCCCGTCGTGCCGATGCTGCTCCATATCAAGAGCGCGGCCAGCGCCGCGACCAGCAGCGCGCATGTACCGAACCGCCCCTCCAGTTTTCCCGGCGCGGCCATTGGCGCAAGCAGACACAAGACAGCCACGAACGTTGGAATGAGGAAATAGGGCGATATACCAGGCAGAAAGATCGCTACAATGATCCCGAGTGCCCCGATCCAGAGCCATGCGGCTGTCGCCACAGCGAAAGCTGGCGCCGACCGGGACACGAGCAGAGCCGACCCGGCCAATTCCAGCGCAAGACCGATGCGCAGAGACGTGGGGTATGCATGGGTGGGATCTGGCATTCCGGAAACGAGCACCGCAATCCCGTGCAGCAGATATCCGCTTCCAACCGCAACTATTAACAGCACAGGCGTAGCCATGAAGGCGCGCACCCATTGTATCGCCGGGATAGGCGCAGGCCGCGTCAGAAACGCGGCCGACAGCAGCATGAGAAATATAACCACCGCCAACGACAGGGCCCAACTCGCCGGCACACGCGGCAGCCAGCGTCCGAGAATATCGAGATAGATGTCGTTCTCTCCGATCAGCTTTCCGAAATCGGCCTGTTCGAGCCCGCTCGCCACACCCAGCATGTTGTCGCCCTGCTGCTGAAGCGAGACGGGATCGAGATTGGCCCGCGTGTCGTTGGCAGTGTGATAGTCGAACAAACCGCCGACATAGGCAAAATTGTAGGAGGGAAATCCTGCACTGATGAATAGTGTCAGGTCGGTGTCATTGGGCAGGAACCGATAGATCTCATGGTAGAGCGAGCTTGTCGCATAATCGGATGTATTATCCGCGTAGATGTCGACCAACGGTCCGTCGCCGGTGCTTGTCTGGAACAGAAAACTTGGCCCGCGATTGCCGCGCGCTTCGACGTTCACAACGGCGCCCACGCGAGCTTTCAACGCCGGATCGCGCAGGAAAGCGGCGGCGCCAAGCAGGTCTGCCTCCTCGCCATCCGTGAGCACAGCCATGACCGGATGCCTGTCCGCGGCGTGACGGGCAATCAGCGCACGCGCCGTTTCGATTACCGTGGCCACGCCCGATTCGTCGTCGGCTGCGCCGGGCCCGGCCGGCACCGAACCATAATGCGCAAGCAGAACGATCGCCCTGCCCGCCCCCGGGATTACATCCGCGATGACATCGGTTACGGTGGCGCAAATTAGCAGCCCTTCGGCACGCGGTGGGTGACAGGCAAAGGAGCTGCGGACGGCAGGATGCAACCCAAGCCGTTGAAGCTCCTGGATTATGCGCGCACGGACGCGCACGTTTTCCGCAGTCGAAACCGGGTGCGGCTTTTCCGGCCCAAGAATTCGCGCCAGCACCAGCTCTGCCCGAGCCGCGGAGAATGATCGTGGCGAAGCCGTCATTGGCGCGATTTCCGGCCGCGCCCGGCCATAGGTCTGCAAAAACCAGAAACCGGCTGCCAGCGCGAGAAGCGCGATCGTGATAACAAGTTTGGCAATGGCCGGTTTTGTCATCTGCTGTGCTGTCCCCTCGACCGAGGGCTTCCCGTTCGGATCGGCGGCCGGAACGGCCGGGTTCAGGCACTATCTATCTTCCGGCCGCTCTCTTGACTCTTGAAATTTTATTGCTATGTATTCCAGCAATGATGCCGCAGCCAATCCGGGCGCGCGGCGGGCGCGAAATGCGCCCCATCTTAGGAGCGCATGACGACCGACACGATCACCGGCGCGCAAGCCGGCCCGGAAGACTCCGTACGCGTAGCTTCCCCGAGTACCTTCACACAGGAAATCAGCCCTACCTCGCAAGGCTTTGACGGCCTTGGCCTTTCGCCTTCGATTCAGAAGGCTGTCGCGGAGAGCGGCTACACGATCCCTACACCCATTCAGGCCCGCGGCATACCATTGGTGCTGGAACACCGTGACTTGATCGGTATCGCACAGACTGGCACCGGCAAGACCGCCTCCTTCACTCTGCCGATGATTGAGCTCCTCGCCCGCGGGCGCGCCAAGGCCCGCATGCCGCGCTCTCTGATTCTCGAGCCCACGCGCGAACTGGCCGCGCAGGTCGCCGAGAGTTTCGAGCGCTACGGCAAATACAACAAACTTTCCATGGCGCTTCTCATCGGCGGCGTCTCATTCGACGATCAGGACAGAAAGCTCGACCGCGGAGTGGATGTTCTGATCGCCACCCCGGGCCGCCTGCTCGACCATTTCGAGCGCGGCAAACTGATGCTCAGCCAAGTCCAGATTCTCGTTGTGGATGAAGCCGACCGGATGCTCGACATGGGCTTCATCCCGGACGTCGAACGTATCTGCAAGCTCATCCCCTTCACCCGGCAAACGCTGTTTTACTCGGCCACGATGCCACCCGAGATCAAGCGCCTGACGGAACAGTTTCTGCACAATCCCGAACAGGTGGAAGTCACGCGTCCGGCCACGACGGCGTCGAACATCACCCAGGAAATCGTCGAAGTGCCCGCCAATGACTGGGCCAAACGCGAAACGCTGCGCCGTCTGGTGCGCGACAATCCGGTGAAAAACGCCATCGTGTTCTGCAACCGCAAGCGCGATGTGGATGTCGTTGCCCGCTCGCTGCAAAAGCACGGCTTCTCCGCGGCGCCCCTGCATGGCGATCTTGATCAGCCCGTGCGGACGAAAACCCTGGATGCTTTTCGCAATGGCGAAATCCAGGTGCTCATTGCCAGCGACGTCGCGGCACGCGGACTGGATATTCCCGCCGTTTCGCATATCTTCAATTTCGACGTGCCGTTCCATGCGGACGACTACGTCCATCGTATCGGTCGGACGGGGCGCGCGGGCCGCGAAGGCCATGCCTTCATGCTCGCAACACCGCGCGATTCAAAGCTCGTGGACGCCATCGAGAAGCTGACTGCGCAGCCGATCCGGCGGCGGAAGATGGACGAGCTGGAAATCCGCGAGGACAACAAACATCCGCGCAGCCACCGCCGTCCGGATCGCCGCGAGAGCACGCGCGAGCGCAAGCCCGAAGCCCAAATACCTCAGGCAAAAGCGAGCAATGGAGCGGTCGCGAAGCATGAGCCGGTGCGGCCGCATCAGCCCGTCGCCGCATCGAAGCATCCGCCCAATCCACGACGCGACAGCCACGCCAGACGCGGCACAGAACATGAAGCGCCCGACCTCAGCCACCTGCCGGCATTTCTGCTGCGTCCGGTGAAACTACCGCCCCTTGCCGAAAAGCCCGTGCGGAAGCCCAGAAAGACCACGGAGCCGGCCTGACTACAGGTCAGTCCGAGCCCCGGATCGCGCCTCCGTGACTTGAAAGAGGCAGCAGCAAACAATACTGAAACGTGCCCCAGATCGTCCGGGGCGAGTCTCGAATGACGTTACCGGGAGTTCATAATATGAAACGAAGCCTCGCAGCGCTTACGCTTGCGCTATGCGCCGCTGGTTCGATCGCAATCGCAGACCAGCACAGTTCTAACCACACGCAGTACGGCACCTGGGGTGTGGATCTTTCCGCAATGGACAAGAGCGTGCGGCCCGGCGACAATTTTTTCGATTACGTCAACGGCGCGTGGCTGAAGACGGCCCAGATTCCGGCCGACCGGTCATCGACCGGTGCATTTCAGGATCTGCGCATCCTGAGCGAGAAACGCATGAAATCCATACTCGAGGACCTCGACCGCAAGCCTTACGCGCGCCTCGACAGCGACGAAAAGAAATTGCGCGACTTTTACGACGCATTCTTGGATCAAAGGCAGATCGAGGAACGCGGTCTAACACCGGTCCAAGGCGATCTTGCAACTTTCGCCAGCCTTCAGACACCGGACGATGTGGCGCGGGCCATGGGCAACGTGAAGCTGATGACATTTGCGCCGTTCAATATGAACATCGACGTCGATCCGAAAAACTCGCATGCCTATGCGATCTTCCTCACCCAGTCCGGCATCGGCATGCCGAACCGCGACTATTACATGAGCAACGATCCGGCCATCGTGAAGACACGCGACGCCTACAAGAAATATCTCGCGACAATGCTCGGAATGGCCGGCACTCCCGATGCGGAGAACCGGGCGGCACAGGTCTATGCGGTGGAAGAGAAGATCGCACAGGCGCAATGGCCCAATGCCGACCGCCGCGACGTCGACAAGACCTACAATCCCATGACGGTGTCGCAGCTTGAACAGCTCGCGCCGCAATTTCCATGGAAGTCGTATTTCGAGGCGGCAGGCGTCCCGGTACAGGGGCCGAACGGCGAGCGACAGGTCATCGTAGCCGAGAAATCGGCGTTTCCGAAGCTCGCGGCAATCTTCGCGGAAACGCCCGTTGCCGTCTGGCGCGATTACCTGACGGTGCATTATCTGCATCAGGTATCGGCGTATCTGCCGAAGAAATTCGACGATGAGGATTTCTCGTTCTACGGCACGGTAGTCCAGGGCAATCCGCAACAGCTCGACCGGGCCACGCGCGCGACGCATCTGATCGACGCCAATCTTGGCGAGGCGCTCGGCAGGCTCTATGTCGCGAAGTACTTCCCGCCCGTGGCGAAGGCAAAGGCCGAACAGCTCGTCGCCAATCTGCTCAAGGCCTATGACGCGGATATCCGCACGCTGTCCTGGATGACGGAGGCGACCCGCCAGAAGGCGCTCGACAAGCTGCATCAGTTCACGCCGCATATCGGCTATCCCGAGAAATGGCGCGATTATTCGGCCTACCAGGTTTCGCGCGATGCGCTTGTCGAAGATGTGGAGAACGGCGCGCTGTTCGAATGGAACCGCGAACTGAAGCGCATCGACAGCCCGGTGGACCGCTCCGAATGGGACATGTCGCCGCCGACCGTGAATGCCTATTACACGCCAGTGTTCAATGCGATCTTTTTCCCGGCGGCCATCCTGCAGCCGCCCTTCTTCGACCCCAATGCGGACGATGCGGTGAACTATGGCGGCATCGGTGCGGTGATCGGGCATGAAATCAGCCACGGCTTCGACGATCAGGGCTCGAAATATGACGGGTCGGGCGAACTCAATGACTGGTGGACGGCCGAAGACCGCAAGAACTTCGAAGCGCGCACGAAAATGCTTATCGATCAGTTCAACAGCTATGAGCCGTTGCCCGGCCTGCATGTGAACGGGGCCTTCACGCTCGGCGAGAACATCGCCGATCTCGCGGGGCTTACGATTGCCTACAAGGCGTATCACATTTCGCTCGGCGGCAAGGAAGCCCCGGTGATCGACGGTTTCACCGGCGACCAGCGTTTCTTCCTCGCGATGGGACAAATCTGGCGCTCGAAATACCGCGACGGCGCATTGCGTGCGCAGGTGCTTTCCAACGAACATGCGCCGGCCGAATTCCGTCCCATTAGCGCGACCCGCAACACGGACGCCTGGTACAAGGCATTCGACGTGACGCCCGACCAGAAGTATTACCTCGCGCCCGACCAGCGCGTACATCTGTGGTGAGGTAAATCCGAATCGGCTTTGGCTCACGCCTTGCGGGGGGGCGCCGTACCTCAGCCGCCCCGCGGCGTGTGGCGGCATCTGCGCTTTATGTTATTTCCGCCACCTCAGTCGCGATTATTCGGCGCCTTCGTTCTTGGCCGGCGTAATGGAAACCGATTCGCCGCAGCCGCACGACGCCGTCTGGTTGGGATTGTTGAACACGAAGCGGGCGGCGAGCCGGTCGCGGACGAAATCCATCTCCGTGCCGAGGAGGAACAGGATCGCCTTGGGATCGATGAAGATCCGAACGCCCTGGTCTTCCACCACCTCATCGAGCGGGCCCGCTGCCTCGGCGTAATCCATGGTGTAGCTCATGCCGGCGCAGCCGCCATTGGCGACGCCGACGCGCACGCCAGCATAACGGCCTTCCGCGTTCTCCATGATTTCGCGCAGGCGCATCGCGGCGGCCTCGCTGAGGCGGACAGGTTTCGGTCTTTCGCGGCGCGGTCGGCCGGGTGTTGCAATGGTCATTTTAGTACATGTTCAGTTCGAGCTTCGCTTCTTCACTCATTTTCTCCGGCGTCCAGGGTGGGTCGAAGACCATGCTGACCGTCACGGTCCCGATCCCGTCCACGCCTTCAAGCGCCGATTTCACCATTTCGGGCATTTCGCCTGCCACCGGGCAGCCCGGCGCTGTCAATGTCATGTCGACGGCAACATTTTTGTTATCGGCGACGTCCACCTTGTAGATAAGGCCGAGCTCATAGATGTCCACCGGAATTTCAGGGTCATAGACCGTCTTCAGCGCGGCCACGAGCTTGGTCGTGAACGCTTCAAGCTCGTCCGGTGGCAGGGTCGAGGATTCGACCTCGAGATTAAGCGGCTCGGCGTTCATTCCGTCTTCGCGGATTTGCCGCCCTCCAGTGCCGATTTCATCGTATGCCAGGCGAGGGTCGCGCACTTCACCCGCATGGGAAACGCGGACACACCGGCCATGACTTCGAGTTTCTCGCGATCCACGTTTTCCAGAGCGTCCGAACTTTCGCCCTTCACCAGATGCAGAAAGCCGCCCATCAGCTGCTCGGCTTCATCGATGGTGCGACCCTTGACGAGATCGGTCATGAGCGAAGCCGAGGCCTGCGAAATTGCGCACCCCCTGCCCTCAAACGAGATGTCCTTGATGCGATTCGTATCGTCCAGGTGCAGATAGACCGTCACGCGATCGCCGCAGAGCGGATTGTAACCCTCGCCGCGATGCGTCGCGTCGGCGAGCGCGCCGAAATGGCGCGGGTGCCGGCTGTGATCGAGGATCACCTCCTGATAGAGCTCACGCAGCGCATCATCCATATTCGTCAACTTAACACCTTCCCTGCCTTGTGCAGCGCCCCGATAAGCGCTTCCACCTCGGCATGCGTGTTGTAAAGCGCAAACGAGGCGCGGGTCGTCGACGCGACGCCGAACCGCTCCATCAAGGGCTGCGCGCAATGGTGGCCGGCGCGCACGGCAACACCTTCCCTGTCCAATATGGTGGCGACGTCGTGCGCATGCATCCCGGTGGTTTCGAAAGAGAGGATGGAGCCCTTCCCGGGTGCCGTGCCGATAATGCGCGCCCAGTTCAGTTTCTCGAGCTCGGAAGTGGCATGATCGAGAAGCGCACGTTCGTGATCCGCGATGGCCTCGCGATCGAGGGATGACAACCAGTCGAGCGCAGTCGCGAGACCAACGGCCTCGATGATCGGCGGCGTGCCGGCCTCGAAACGCGCCGGCGGCTCGGCGTAGGTGATTTTATCACGTGTTACCTCGGCGATCATCTCGCCGCCGCCGTTGAACGGCCGCATGGATTTGAGATGCGCATGTTTGCCATAAAGCGCGCCGATGCCGGTCGGCCCATAGAGCTTGTGGCCGGTGAAGGCATAGAAATCGACATCGAGATCCTGCACGTCGACCGGCCTGTGCACCGCGCCCTGGCCGCCATCCGCGAGAACCGGAACATTTTTCGCATGCGCGCGCCGTACGATCTCGGCGAGTGGCGCGACGGTGCCGAGCACGTTCGACATATGCGCGACAGCGACGAGTCTGGTCTTGGGGCCGATCGCGGCGTCGACGGCATCCGCATCGAGCGCCCCGTCATCACCGATATCGACCCACCGGAGCACGGCGCCCTGGCGCTCGCGCAGGAAATGCCAAGGCACAATGTTGGAATGATGCTCCATCGTGGTGAGCACGATCTGGTCGCCTGGCTGGATGCGCGGCGCGAGGTATGAGTTGGCAACAAGATTGATCGCTTCTGTGCCGCCCTTCGTGAAGATGATCTCGTCGGCATGCGCGGCATTGAGGAAATGGCGGACCGTTTCGCGCGCATCCTCGTAGCGCCGGGTCGCCTTGGCCGAGAGGTAATGAACGCCGCGATGCACATTGGCATATTCGGTCTCGGCAAATGTCGTCATGGCCCCGAGGACCGCCCACGGCTTCTGCGCGGAAGCAGCACTGTCGAGATAGACGAGCGGCTTGCCATAGACTTCGCGCGCCAGAATCTCGAATTGCGACCGCACTGCCGAGACATCGAATGACAGCGATTTTGTCAGCTGGACATTCATGCCACTTCATCCAACGCTTTAGGCAGATTATTTTCGATGAAATTCCAGACTATTGCACGGGCGTCTTCTTCCGAGATCTGCGCGACAACTTCTTCGAGGAAGGCGCGGATGAGGAGTTCGCGTGCCTCGGGCTCCGGAATTCCCCGCGCCCGCAAATAGAACAGCGAATCGGCGTCCAGATCGCCGACCGCCGCGCCATGCGCGCATTTCACATCATCGGCGAGGATTTCGAGTTCCGGCTTGAGGTCCGCTTCGGCCCGCTCCCCCGTCAGGATGGCCTTTGCCGTCTGGCGGCTGTCGGATCCGTCCGCACCTTTGTGCACGCTGATCCTGCCCTGATAAACGGCGCGCGAATGACCGCCGGCGACGTATTTGATGAGCTGGGTGCTCGTGGTGTGTCCGGCGGCGTGCTCGATATGGGTGGTTATGTCGGCGTGCAACCGGCCGCCGAGAACGCCCCCGCCATCCACCGCCGCTTCGGCGCCCTCGGCTTCCAGTTTCACTGCGAGTTCCAGCCGCGAAAGTTTCGCGCCAGCCTGCGGGAAATGTGCCTTGTATCGTGCATCGCGCGCAACCGCGACGCCGATCTCCTCCACCATTACGGCGTCCGGTGCAGGATCGGCAAGCCGCACATGCGTCATCCGCGCATTCGGCCGCAACAGGATTTCCAGACCCAGATTCGCAACACCGCGCGCACCTGCATGCGATTCCAGAAGCAGCAGAGACGCGCTCTCTTCGATCACGATCAGAACGCGCGAATGCACGGTCTCGATGTTTTGCAGAAAACGCAGATGAAGCCTGGCCTCGGCGCCGCGGCCAATACGAATAGCTGCGCCACCGCGCATCAGGGCCAGCGACGCCTGCCCCATGCCGCTCTTCAGCACGCAGCCGAAATTCCGGCTTACCCATTCCGGCGCGTTGTCATCGAGTGACGCAAGATCGAGAATCTCTGCGTTGTCGGGATGCGATGTCGGTGGCAAGTCGAAACTGCCATCGCGGACGACCAGCCGCGGCCCGGCGATAGCCGCGAAAGGATCGCGCGACGGAAGAACAATGACTTCGCCTGCCTCCGCGCGCTCGGCCTCAATTGCGCTGCGCAGATCGGAATATTTCCACTCTTCGACGCGCCGATGCGGAACGCCACCGGACTGAAAAGCCCGCATGGCGCGTGTCCGGCGTTCTTCGAGCCACGCGGCCCGAGAGCGCAGCGCAGCCGGCTCGGATACGAAGCGTTCCGGAAATACGCTCTGAACCGCGCGCATGGTCATGCAGCGTCCCTTACAAAGCCCGCATAGCCTTTGGCTTCAAGCTCCTGCGCGAGTTCCCGGCCGCCTTCCGCGGCGATGCGGCCGTCAGTCATCACATGGACCCGGTCGGGCACGATGTAGTTCAGCAGCCGCTGGTAATGGGTGATCACCAGCATGGCACGATCCGGCGCGCACAGGCGGTTGACGCCATCGGCCACAAGCTTCAGCGCGTCGATGTCGAGGCCGGAATCGGTTTCGTCGAGAATGGCCAGCGACGGCTCGAAAAGCGCCATCTGCAGGATTTCGAGCCGCTTCTTTTCGCCACCGGAGAAGCCGACATTCAGCGCGCGCCGCAGCATTTCCTCGGGAATATTCAATCCGGCAGCCGTCTCGCGAACGAGACGCAAGACCGACAACGCATCAAACTCACCCTCGCCGCGCGCCCGGCGCTGCGCGTTGAGCGCCGCCTTGAGAAAATTCATCGTGGTGACGCCCGGAATTTCGACGGGATATTGAAGCGCGAGAAATATTCGTTTCGCCGCGCGCTCCTCCGGCGCAAGCGGTGTCAGATCCTCGCCGCGATAAAGAATGCGCCCGGCGGTGATCTCATAGCCTTCGCGGCCTGCGAGCGTGTAGGAGAGCGTGGACTTGCCCGAACCGTTCGGCCCCATGATCGCGTGTACTTCGCCCGCACGAATGACGAGGCTCAAACCCTTCAGGATTTCCTTGCCCTGCGCGGAAACGTGCAGATTTTCGATTTCAAGCAAATTCATCCCACGCTGCCTTCCAGGCTGATACCGACCAATTTCTGCGCTTCGACGGCGAATTCCATCGGCAATTGCTGCAGCACCTCGCGGCAGAAGCCGTTGACGATCAGCGCCACGGCTTCCTCCTGCCCGATGCCGCGCGACAGGCAATAGAACAGCTGGTCGTCGGCGATCTTCGAAGTCGTCGCTTCATGCTCGATCCGCGCGGTGGGATTGCGGCTTTCGATATAGGGAACGGTATGGGCGCCGCATTCCTTGCCGATCAGCAGCGAGTCGCATTGCGTGTGGTTGCGGGCGTTCGCGGCCCGCGGATGCACGCTGACGAGTCCACGATAGGTATTCTGCGCGCGGCCCGCGCTGATGCCCTTCGAGACGATCCGCGAGCGCGTGTTGCGGCCGAGATGGATCATCTTGGTGCCGGTATCGGCCTGCTGGAAGTGGTTGGCGATGGCGATGGAGTAGAACTCCCCGACCGTGTCGTCGCCGCGCAAGATGCAGCTCGGATATTTCCAGGTGATCGCCGAGCCGGTTTCGACCTGCGTCCAGGAAATCTTGGAGCGCCGGCCGCGGCAATCGCCGCGCTTGGTGACGAAATTGTAGATGCCGCCGCGGCCCTCTTCATCGCCCGGATACCAGTTCTGCACCGTCGAGTATTTGATTTCCGCGCCCTCGAGCGCCACCAGTTCCACGACCGCGGCGTGCAGCTGGTTCTCGTCGCGCTTGGGCGCGGTGCAGCCTTCGAGATAGCTGACATAGGAACCCTCGTCGGCAATGATCAGCGTGCGCTCGAACTGGCCCGTCTCCGAGGCATTGATGCGGAAATAGGTGGAAAGCTCCATCGGGCAGCGCACGCCCTTTGGCACATACACGAACGAGCCGTCGGAAAAGACCGCCGAGTTCAGCGTCGCGAAAAAATTGTCGCTGACCGGCACGACCGAACCGAGATATTTGCGCACCAGATCGCCATGGTCGCGAATGGCCTCCGAGATCGGGCAGAAGATCACGCCGGCCTCGGCGAGCTTTGCCTTGAAGGTGGTCGCAACCGAAATGGAATCGAACACCGCATCGACCGCGACGCCCGCAAGCAGCTTCTGTTCGTGAAGCGGAATGCCGAGTTTCTCATAGGTCTCGAGCAGCTTCGGATCGATCTCATCAAGGCTCTTGGGCTTTTCCGCGATCTTCGGTGCCGCGTAGTAATAGGCCTGTTCGTAGTCGATCTTCGGATAATGCACGCGCGCCCAGGAAGGCTCGCGCATTTCGCGCCAGCGCCGGTAGGCGGAGAGCCGCCATTCGAGCATCCAGTCCGGCTCGCCCTTCTTCGCCGAAATCAGACGAACGATGTCCTCGCCAAGGCCGCGCGGCGCGCGTTCCATCTCGATATCGGTGACGAAGCCGTATTTGTACTTTTCGCCGAGGGAGGCGACCCGTTCGCGCGTTTTCTCTATCGCAGCCATTTCCGCCTCATGCCGCCCGGCGCGCCGTGATGCGCGCGGCAAGTTTTTCCAGCGACGCAAGCGCCGCATCGATATCGGATTCGGTGGAGTTCCAGCCAAGGCTTATGCGCAGGGCTGACCTGGCGAGATCCGCGCACACGCCCATGGCCCGCAAAACATGGGACGGCGCAACCTTGCCCGATGAACAGGCCGCGCCCGAACTCACCATCACCCCGTCCAGATCCAGTGCGATCAGAGCCGTTTCCGCCGCGATCCCCGGCAGCGCGAAATTGCAAGTGTTCCCGAGCCGCGGCGCACGCTCTCCAAAAATGACGGCATCGGGAAAACGCTGCCGCAATCCCGCCTCGAACCGGTCGCGCAGCCCGGCAAGCCTGCCGATATCGTCCGTTCCGCACAGTCTTGCGGCCGCGCCGAAACCCGCGATGCCGGCCACATTTTCCGTGCCCGCCCGGCGATTGCTTTCCTGGCCGCCGCCGCGAATGACCGCCACGAAGGGGGCGCCGTCGCGCATCACAAGCGCGCCCGCGCCTTGCGGTCCGCCGAGCTTGTGCGCCGAAACGGTGAGATAATCTGCGCCCGCGAAATCCACGGCGATTTTCCCGCAGGCTTGCACCGCATCCACGACACACACCCCGCCTGCCGCATGGACGAGTTCCTGGACCTCGGCGATCGGCTGCACAACACCTGTCTCGTTGTTCGCAGCCATCACCGCCACAAGTGCGCGTGTTCCGCCGGCGAGCAAAACACGGAGCGCATCGATATCCGCCACGCCGTCGCCCGAAACCGGAATCGCGGCCAGACCGATTTCGGGCCGGCGCTCCTGAATATCTCTTGCCGTGGTCAATATCGATTCGTGCTCGATCGCAGACACGAGCAGACGTTCGATGGGAGCACCCGCGTCGGCTGCGCCCAGGACGGCACCCCACAGCGCGAGAAAATTGGCTTCCGTACCGCCGCTTGTGAACACGATGTTCTTGGGCTCCGCGTCCGTGACCTCGGCAATGTCCTTGCGCGCCTCTTCCACCAGCGCGCGCGCCCTTCTGCCCCACTGGTGCGGAGAAGACGGATTGCCCTGCACGGCCAGTGCGCCTTCCACGGCGAGGCGCGATTGCGGCCGCAGACAGGAGGTGGCGTTGTGATCGAGGTAGACCATCTGATGTTCAGGCGGCGACCCGCGCCTCCGAATGAGGGTTGCCCCGAAGATGCGCGCAGCCCAGCACCCTGCGCTCGATCACATCGGCCAGGGTCACGGAGGAAAGAAACACATGGATCTGGCGGCCGAGTTCCTCCCAAAGATCATGCGTGATGCAGCGGGCTGCCGTTCCCGTACAACCCAAAGGGCTTCCCGGCTTGCAGCGGGTTGCCGCGATCGGCTCGTCCACTGCGAGGATGATGTCCGCGACGCGCAGTTCGGCCGCAGGCCGGCTCAGACGATAACCTCCGCCCGGTCCCCTCACGCTGACGACCAGACCGCCTTTTCTCAGCTTCGCAAACAGCTGTTCGAGATAGGAAAGCGAGATATCCTGGCTCTCCGCAATCTCCCCCAGCGATACGAGCTCGGCGCCTCCCTGGCGGCGCGCCAAATCCGCCATCGCCATCACCGCATAACGGCCTTTCGTGCTCAATTTCACGGTCCAACTCCTCGGCCTGTCGCAATTTCCTTGCTCTAGGGGGGCGGCTTCGGTGTAGAAACACCGCCCCTGATGGCCGGATGCAACGGGCGCTTCGTGGCGGATATAGGTTTTCCGACAACGCTGGTCAACAATTCCGCCGCGTTCACGCTGTCTCGCCTTGCGGGCCGTCAAAAACGGGGGGCGAAAAGTTGACTCTGCGCAGGGGGCTTGGCGCGCTGCGGTCAGGCCAATCACCGGAATTCTGAGATGCCCGAGATTATCCTTCCCGGTCCGGCTGGACGCATCGAGGTCCGCTATCAGCGCCAGAAAACGCCCGGCGCGCCCATGGCGGTCGTGCTGCACCCCCATCCGCAGTTCGGCGGCACCATGAACAACCCGCTGGTGTACGACCTCTATCATATGTTCCTGCGGCTGGGCTGCACGTCGGTCCGGTTCAATTTTCGCGGCGTCGGCCGCAGCCAGGGAACTTTCGATAACGGGGCTGGCGAACTCTCCGACGCCGCGGCCGTGCTCGACTGGATGAACACGCTTTATGCCAATCCGTCCTTCGTCTGGGTCGCGGGCATTTCCTTCGGCGCCTGGATCGGCATGCAGCTTCTCATGCGGCGGCCGGAAATCACCGGCTTCGTGTCGATCGCGCCGCCGGCCAGCATGTATGATTTTGCCTTCCTGGCGCCCTGCCCCGCATCCGGTCTCATCGTGCATGGCACGAAAGACCAGGTCGTGCCCGAAGCCGATGTGCAGAAACTGGTGGACCGGCTCTCGGCCCAGAAGGGCATCAAGATCACCTATAACAAGATCGACGGGGCTAATCACTTCTTCGACAAGCACGAAACCGATGTTTTGCAGGCGGTCGAAGCCTATGTGTCGAAAGTCATGAGTTCTCCGCGGGAAAGGCGCTGACACCGGTCGCCTCGAACATGCCCGACGCTGTTGCACGATTCCAATCGACGTTCATGCGGACCTTCGCGGAGCGCGGCTATTATAACGACTGTACCGATCCGGCTGCCCTCGATGCGCTTTTCGGCCAGGCGCGCGTCACGGCCTATATCGGCTTCGATTGCACGGCTCCGAGCCTGCATGTCGGCAGTCTTGTGCAGATCATGACATTGCGCCGGCTGCAGCAGGCCGGACACAAACCGATCGTGCTCATGGGTGGCGGCACGACGAAGGTCGGCGATCCGTCCGGCAAGGAAGAAACGCGGCAGCTGCTCACGCGCGAACAGATCGAAGCCAACAAACAATCCATCCTGGGCTCGTTCAAACGCTTTATGTCGTTCGACGGCGGCGAAACCGGCGCGATCATGGCCGACAACGCCGAGTGGCTCGACCGGCTCGAATATATTCCGTTTCTGCGCGATGTCGGGCGGCATTTCTCGGTCAACCGCATGCTCACCATGGACAGCGTGCGGCTCAGGCTCGAGCGCGAGCAGCCGCTGACCTTTCTCGAATTCAACTACATGATCCTCCAGTCCTATGATTTCCTGGAGCTTTATCGACGCTATGGCTGCCGTTTGCAGTGCGGCGGTTCGGACCAGTGGGGCAACATCGTCAGCGGCATCGATCTGGCGCGGCGCATCGACAACGCCCAGGTGTTCGGCCTGACGTCGTCGCTCATCACCACGGCGAGCGGCGCGAAAATGGGAAAAACCGCGCAAGGCGCCGTGTGGCTCAACGCCGACATGTGTTCGCCCTATCTGTACTGGCAATATTGGCGCAACACGGAGGACGCCGATATCGGCCGGTTTCTGCGGCTGTTCACCGACATGCCGCTTGCGGAAATCGTCCGGCTCGAACGGCTCGAAGGCAGCGAGCGCAACGAAGCAAAGAAGATCCTTGCGACCGAAGCGACGGCGTTGTGCCACGGGCGCGAAGCCGCCGAGGAAGCCGCCGCCACCGCGCGCCGCACCTTCGAATCGGGCGAAATCGCCGCCGGACTTCCGACCGTCGAAATCCCGCGCGAAAAGCTCGAGAGCGGCATGCTCGTGGCCAACCTCGCCCACCTCGCGGGTCTCACTTCGTCGTCGGGCGAAGCGCGCCGCCTGATCCAGTCGGGCGGAATTCGCCTCAACGACACAAGCGTCGCCGACGTCAAGGCCGTGGCCGGTCTCGCCGATCTCACTGCCGAAGGCGTGTTGAAAATCTCCGTCGGCCGCAAGAAGCACGCGCTGATCAAGCCGGTGTGATCTCTGCGCATAAACCGGCGACACCCGGACCATTCAGATTGATAGATACGGTCTCGCCACCCTCTCCCACGGAGGCACGACTGGAAATGACTTAGGGGACGCGTCGCCAAATCTGTCATTCGGCCCGGGCGCGACACATTTGCCAGGCACGGTCTCACGCCCGCAGACAGAATGGGCACGCGGAGGCGCGGCCCGCCTTCGCTGAAGCTTCGGCGGGTCAGGAGACGCCATTCGTCCGCCGAAGCCTTGGCGTAGGCGGAAGGACGCGGATGGTCGGGGTGAAGAAATTTCTCGACGACATCACTGGGGCGATCATCGACGCAGCCTATAAACTGCACACGTAGGCAGCGTCGACAATCTCGCCAGTTATGTCGTCCAGAGCTTTTTCCAAACTCGCCTCCGCGTCCTCCGTGCCTCCGCGTGCCCATTCTGTTCGGGAGCATCACGCCATGCTTGCCGATTGTGTCGCAACGACGCGGCATGAGAGACGCGGCGACATATGCCTCCAGGTGGCACGGCGCGGGTGAGGGGGAAGCCGCCATTCACGCCGGCGGCGGCATTCCGAATCTGACGTTATTATTTTCCTGGGAAAGAGCTGCGGCGCCCGTCATCAGTCGCGACCGGCTCCCGGTCTGTGTCCGCGCCGCGGCCGCAGGCGCCGTTACAATCTGCCCCGCCGGAATTTTTCCGTTTCCCTGCGTTTTTCCCTGCGGCAGGGAAACCGGTGCTGCTTCGTTTCGCGCCGGCGGGGGTGCTGCGGGCGCCGGTTTGCCGGCAGGTTGCCGCGGCGCGAAATCGCTTTCGCCCGGCCACAGCAGATCTTCGAGCGACAGATTTCCGCTTCCCTGCGCCTTTCCCTGCAGCAGGGAAACAAGCTCCGCTTCGAGCCGCGCGTCGCTGGCATCGTCTTCGGCGCATGCCTTGTCGAGCTGCGACAGCACGAGCTTGACCGCCGGGATGCGCCCCTCCGTCGCGTCGCGCGCGACCCGCTGTACTATCGCATCCATCCCGGTCGCCGGCGTCGCAGCCGCGAGGTCTTCGACGCTGCCTTCCAGCGCCGCCAGGAGCGCCCGCTGGAAACGCGCCTTCGCCAGCTTCGCCGGCCCCGGCTTGCCGCTCGGATTTCCCGACTGGCCCTTCTTGAATCTCGTATGCAGCGGGGGTTTCCCCCGCCCGACGGCGTAGGTGGCGGATGTGGTCATGAATGCCTCGCTCAAAGGAAGTCGCACCATGATATAACCACTCCGGGTCATACGTCAACTGAATTGGATTGTGAACGCTTTGTTCGCGCCATCCGGCTATCGTTGCGAATCTCCACGGCAGGTCATCCACAGCGCGAACCCGGTGAAGTGTTTTGCTCAACGGAACCCGTGCGGGCATGGCACGGCCTCGCGGCAGCGGCTTCACACGGCGTGGCCAAGGAGTTTCTGGTTCAGCGCGTCACCGCAAACACCGTGCCGCAGCCCCCCGGGAAGTTCGGGTCGCACCTGCTCATAGCAGATCGAGCCTGCCGGTCTCCGGCGCACTCGAAGTTGCAATTGGCGCGCACTCTACGGCAGTGGCAGGCGGTGAAAGAAATTTTCGCGATCACTGCTTCGTGAGAGCGAACACCGTGCCATAGCCGTAAGCCCCACCGACACTGGTCTCCCCATAGAGTGTACCCTTCATGGCGACCAGAGGAGCGTCATTCTCGGGATACGCGCCATCCGTGCAATTCTGCTGACTGCAGAAGGCATAGATCACCGTTTCCCTGCCGGTGTCAGGATCGAGCGAGAACACCGTCCCGCAACCTGACGAACAGAGGTTGGTATCGCCACCGCCTTCGTCTGTGGTACCATAAAGCTTGCCGTTCACGTCGATCAGGGCAGCATAGGGCTCCTCACCGTCCGCGCAATTCGGTTGGCTGCAAAAGGAATAAAGCACCCTCTCGACGCCGGTGCTCAGGTCAAATGAGAACACCGTCCCACAGCAGGCGGAGCGGTCGGAGCCGCCAAGAGACGTGGTTCCATACAACACGCCATTTACATCGATCAGGGCGGACCAGGGCAGTGCGCCGTCCGTGCCGCCGCGGAAGGCATAAAGCACCGTTTCCGTACCCATGCTCGGATCGAAGGAAAACAACGTTCCGCAGCCCTTCTTAATGCAGCCCGTGCCTTCCATGCCTCCGCTTTCAGTTGTGCCGTACAGCGTACCATCGACGGCGATCAGACCGCCGAGGGGATAGGCGCCGTCTGTGCCGCCGCTGAAAGAATGAAGCACCCTCTCCGCTCCGGTGTCCCGGTTCATGGAGAAAATAATTCCGCAACGGCAGCTTGTTTCCCCAGCACCAACGGCGACCCCGAAGAGCTTTCCATTCACAGCCGTCACGGCGACAGGCTGCTTGCCGCGGTCGCGGCGGCCGAAGGCATGAAGCACCGTCTCGGCGCCGGTGCCCGGGTCGAGCGAGAACACCGTGCCACAGCCCTCGGAAAAAACGCAGCCGCTGCCTCCTCCAGCACCTGTGGTTCCGTACAGCGTGCCCTTCGCATCGATCAGATCGCGGGGATCGTAGCCGTCGGCGCAATTTTGCCGAATGCAAAAGGAATAGATCACGGCCTCGGCGCCGGTGCCCGGGTCGAGCGAGAATACCGTCCCGCAGCCCTCGCCGCCGCAGCCTGGATGACCGCCCAATCTCGTCGTTCCGTAAAGCGTACCCTTTGCGTCGATCAGATAGGCGGGAATACTGCCATCGGCGCAATTCTGCTGGCTGCAGAAAGAATAGACGACTTTCTCGGTGAATTTGGCTGCGTCGGCCGCAGAAACAACCTGAACGAACGCGCAAGAAACGATCCCTGCAAGCGCGGCGATAAAAAACCTTTTCATCTTCCTGCGATATTTGGAGCGATAAAGTCGATTGTCCATCCCGCTCAACCCGCATTCCCCGGACGACCCCGGCTTTGAGGTGGAAAATAGCACGTTTCTGAGGTAGGCGGAAGACCCAGCGACCGTTTTTGATGCGGCCAGCGTACCGTCCCGCCAAGACCATGCCCAAGAGGCATGGGCACCAGACGTTGCGCTGGAGCCGGGAAGTTCGGGGTCAGAGTCGGAGACGGCGCGGCATTGCGTGCGACTGCGACATGGGGTCAATTGCTCGTGTCACCGCACTCTTGAGAACCCTTGGCCCCAGTCTTTTGCAAGAGCCACATTCCATGCCAGCCGGTTGCCGTCCAATGCGGAGTATTCATTTGTTGATTCCCCGCCACGCATAACTCGAAACTCGTAAGCGAACCCGCCTGAGGCGCAATCTTTTGCGGCTTGGTAGTCCACGATTTCGATGCACCTCGACCGTTGTAGGGATATGGAAAAGACAGGCCTATCGCCGCCTCTCCGGGAGTCAAGATCAGGCACCCGGGCCGCCCGCCAATCAAAGTGAGTTTTGTGCCATCCGATACGGAACTCGTCACCGGCTCAATATTTAATATACCTTCGTTTTCTGGACGCTCAACACAAATCCATGCGGCATCTGCCATGTATTTTGGGTGATATTGTTCCAGCGCACCAGCTCTGGGCGATGACAATGCAATAACAATCGTAACGGCAGAAGGAACGATCATTTTCGTAATCATGATCTATTGCTCACGATGGAGTTGACTCCATGTCTGCGATTAGAGAACCACAATTTGCCCCGCTGCCGATTTGTTCTACCGTCCATCGCCGCTCCATCGAGGGCACGATTGAATTCAGCCAGAGATCATTGGCGCGGAAGATCGGAGCAAACAAGATCGCCCCCCTTGACCGGGATTCCATATCTGGCAACTTGAATTCGTAGCAGCGTCAAGAGGCTGGAACATGAATGAATTTTCTCCAGGATGATAATGCTTCCACTCGGCAACAGATAGAGCAAGCTTCCATGCTTTTGGTTGACAACGAACGCCTTCAATCTTCTTCCACGGCTTCGGTCAATATACGAACTGACCAGAATTCGCTCAACCCCTGACCATTTTATTTTTTTCCAGCGCCAGCCAAACATAATCCAGCATATCATGTCGTCGTTGATTTCAACATCGGATTCGGCGAAACAAAAATTCGTGCTAAGCAGGCCAAAGACAATCGTAAACGGAGCACATGCTCCCATTAGTGTAGCCAGGTCCGAGCGCCCCACCCAGATTGGCATGGAGACAAGAAACAGAACCAATACGATCGAAAATATAACAGCAGATAACCTGTCGGCGTCCCTTTCATAGCTAAAGCGGTTTTGTGGTATAGTCACGTTCACCCAGCTCCACGTCTTGCCGGCATTGACCGTTAGTAAATAAGGCCCTCTACGACACCTGTCTCGCCGGTAGCGATCCCATACAGGGCGGCAGTGACCTCGTGACGTTGCCCCAGTTCGTATCCAGTGAGGGCTGGAGTCCGAGGGTTGAAGAACTTGCCCCCATCCCTGGACCATCCGAAGTAAAAAAATTCTTGCTTTGTCGGCAGCCTGCCGAGCGTGCGGCCGGCGGTCGCCCGCCTTATGCCGCCCGGCAGAGGTTCACCGCAGAGGCACCGAGTCGCAGAGATTGTTCGCGCGCCGCGCGCTGCTCTTCCTCTGCGCCTTTGCGGATCGGCGGTTCAACCTTGTCCGGCAATGACAAGGAGGACGCGGCGGCATGGGAAGAGCGGAGGTTCAGCGCGTTACCGCAAACACCGTGCCCAGATCATAGGCACTCCCTTGGAAGGTGGTGCCGTAAAGCACATCCTTCACATCGATCAGGCTGCCCATCGGACCATCGCCGTCTGCGCAGCCGGGCTCGCTGCAAAAAGTGTGAAGCACCTTCTCTTCGCCGGTGCCCGGATCGATCGAAAAAACCGTTCCACATGCGATCGTTTTGCCACATCCGCCATAACGGCCACCTTCGTACGTCGTGCCGTACAGCGTGCCTTTCACATCGATCAGACTTGCCTCCGGAGTCGCACCGTCCTCGCACCTGTTTCCCTTCAGCTGGCTGCAGAAGGAGTAGACCACCGTCTCCACACCGGTGCCCGGAACGAGCGAAAAAACCGTCCCGCAGCCATATGGACAACGGTGCGTGCCGGTTGCCCCATGGCCGCCGCCCTCTGTTGTGCCGTAGAGCGTACCGTTCACATCGATCAGGCCGCCTTCCGGCGTGACGCCGTCGGTGCAATTCTGTTGACTGCAAAAGGAATAAAGCACGGTCTCCACTCCTGTGCTCGGGTCGATCGCAAACACCGTACCCGCCCCGACCGGGCCTCCCCTTGACGTTGTGCCGTACAGCGTGCCGCTCACATCGATCAGACCGGCCATCGGATTCTCGCCGTCCGTGCCGTTCCACTGGAATGAATGCACCACTGTCTCGGTGCCTGTAGCGGGATCGAGCGAGAACACGATGCCGCACCCGGCGCCACCGGCGCATGTGACCCCGCCTCCTACCGTCGTGCCGTACAGCGTGCCGCTCACATCGATCAGACCGGCGAGCGGACCTTCGCCGTCCGAGCAGTTCTGCTGGCCACAGAAAGAATAAACCACACTTTCCGCGCCGGTCCGCGGGTTAAGCCGGAACACCGCGCCCGCGCCATGGACGCCTCCATAATAAGTTGTGCCATAGAGCCTGCCGTTCACATCGGTCAGGCCCGCGGCGGGCTCTTGGCCGTCCTCGCACCCTTCCGGTTTCTTTTGGTTTTTGCTGGTGCAGAAAGAATACAGAACCGTCTCCGCCCCGGTGGCTGGGTCAAGTGCAAACACTGCGCCGCAGGATGAGTCACAGCCCTCACCACTGCCGCCGTTTCCCGTCGTGCTGTACAGCGTCCCCCGCACATCGATCAGCCCGGCTCTTGGGGTCGCTCCATCCGGAGTGCCCGCGAACGAATGCGGGACCGTTTCCAGACTCTTGGCCATTGCGGCTGACGGAAGCTGAACTGCCAGCGCGCAGCCGGCAGTTGCGGCGCACAAGGCGAAAACCAAGCGTTTCATCGGAACTCTCCCGGCCAATCCTCCGCAGCATTACTGCCCCACGCAACTTCGCGCAACGCCGGCGTCACGGCCAACCGGCAATAACTGCCCTTCGGCGGCGCGCGAGATGCCGGCGTGGCCGGATCGGTCGGCGCGCCTTTGAAGATGCGGTGCACAATGCCGGAAGCGAACAATGTTTCGAGGTCATCTACATTGAGCACTGCCGCCGCGGCCGGCGGCACCCAGACACCTCCCGAACAGCTAATATTCTGCGTCTGCGCCGTGGAGATCGTCACATCGGCATGGGCCGCAGTTCCGGCAATCAGCACTGCAGCTGCAGCAGAGACGTACAAGGAATGGCGCATGGTTCCGGCCCCCGGATGATGCGCGTCTCTCTTACAGCTTTGTCGGCAGCCTGCCGAGCGTGCGGCCGACGGTCGCCCGCCTTATGCCGCCCGGCAGAGGTTCACCGCAGAGGCGCCGAGCCGCAGAGGTTGTTCGCGCGCGCCGCGCGCCGTTCTTCCTCTGCGCCTTTGCGGCTCGGCGGTTCAACCTTGTCCGGCAACGACAAGGAGGACGCGGCGGCATGGGAAGAGCGGTGGTTCAGCGTGTTATTGCAAACACCGTGCCCAGATTATAGGCTCCCCCTTGGAACGTAGTGCCGTAAAGCACATCCTTCACATCGGTCACACTGCCATCGGGAGTCGCGCCGTCGGGGGGCCGACGAACCTGTGCAGAACCTTCTCTGTTCGCGCCGTTGCCGGCGCCCAAAAACTGCCACGCCAGAGCACAGGCAGTGACGCCGACAAGCAGGTCCTTGTAATTGATGTTCATCCGCAGCCCCCTCTGATTTGAATCCAAGACCGAGCCGGTCGCCCTGGCCGGACTTTACCCGAATGCGGCCGTCGTCGCTACCATATCCTCTGCGGGGTAGTGTCCTAATTTGCCGCTGAGCGCCCCGCAGCAAGATGCGCTGCGCTCTTGATGCAGACTGCCTGCATATGCCCCGGCCGATACTTCTCCAACGGACAAACCTCATAATCCCCGTAAACGACGATTGCGCCGGGCTGGCCGCTCAAAAGAAGCCTCCTGACAGACGGGGGGGCGGCGTCGATTGCATCAGCGGGATGGGGGCTCAAATCCACTGCCGCAAGCACATGATGGGTTCCGACCACCCAAATCCTCACGGGGATGCCATTAGCAATGAAAAGCCTGCCGTGGACCGTTGAACAAACCCCAGTCACCGCGGGGCTACCTTTGCATTGGGCATGCGCGGCTACCCCGCCTATCGCATACGCACCGATTATCCCGGCCATCAGCATGAAAGCTTTCATCGTTTCGCCCTCGCTACCGCCACGATAGCCGCCCTTATGGCGTCCATTGGGCTCTTGACCCCGCCCATATGCAGCACGGCTGGGTTTTCCGAACCTCGCTGGTCCATGCGAGCTTCTAATCTATCCAGATTCTTTTTGGTAATAATTGCGAGCACTCCAACAGCGGAAATCGTCAATCCACATGCAAACCCTTCCAGATTGAAATGGTACGACGCCCAAGCATTCGAAACAAAATCAAGTATCGCGTTGTAAACTCCCAAGCCGATACAAATGTAACCAAAAATCAGCAGCGCGTAAGGAGACTTAAAGTCGAGCATTGCGGACACTCCCCAGGTTCTCTCCAGTACCACACTCTGGCGGATCGTGTGAAATCCTGCAATCATCGATGCGGGATTTCAATGGCGCAGCCGCGCCGACGCTGTCGTGCCGCGGCTCGGTTGAGTTCTGAAACCGCCTGACATTGTCATTCCCGGCAGTCTCGTAAGCCGCAATACTTGAGACCAGAGGCCAGTCTGAAGTACCTCCGAGGCACCGGGCGTAACCAAGCCGGCGTACAATTCCCGTTCAGGGGACAACGGAAAAACCGTGCCACCGCCATAGGTACCGCCATATTCGGTCGTGCCGTAAAGCGTTCCGTTGACACTGAGCGGTGCCGCCCTGGGATATGCTCCGTCCGCACAGAATTGCTGGGCGCAAAACGAATATAAAATCGTCTCGGCGCCGCTGTTCGGATCAAGCGAAAACACCGTACCGCAGCCGAGGACTATGCCGTGTGAGGAACAGTCTCCGGAGTCGTCATACGAGCCGCCATACTCTGTCGTGCCATACAGCATACCATTGACTTCGATCACTCCGGCTACCGGCTGGCCTGCGTCCGAAGGATAACCCTGAAAGGAATACAGCACCGTCACCGCGCCGCTGGTCGGTTCCAGGGAGAACACCGTGCCGTAGCCGTAGGCGCCACCGTACTCGGTCGTTCCGTACAGGGTGCCGTTGACATCAGTCAGGCTGGCAAAGGGACCGGCTCCGTCGGAGGGAGTGCCCTTGAAGGAATGAAGCACGGTCTCGATACCCGTCGTCGGATCGATCGAGAACACCGTGCCCCCGTTGTTGTATTTCCCGCCCTCTGAGGTCGTCCCATAGAGCATACCATTGACATCGATCAGGCCGGCTTCCGGAAAGATGCCGCGCTTCTTTCTGGCCGAGAAAGCGTACAGTACCGTCTCGACATCCTTCTTCAGGTCGAGTGAGAAGACACTGCCATCGCCGTGGCGGCCACCACCATCAGGGGTCGTCCCATAAAGTGCGCCATTAAGATTGATGACGCCAGCGTCAGGAAGGCCGCCATATTTGTAGTCCCTGTCCTTGTCTGAAAAGGAATACAGCAGGGTTTCATCGCCGGTTTTCGTGTTGACGGCGAACACCGTACCGGAGAGGGTTTTCCCCCCGCCGCCGATATAGGTCGTCCCGTAAAGCGTGCCATCGACATCAATGACGCCTGCCTGAGGATTTGCGCCATCAGTGCATAATCTGCCGTGTTTTTTCTGGCTCTGGCTGCAAAAGGGATAAACTATCGCTTGCAAATTGGTGTCCAAGTCGAGCGAGAACACTTCTCCGTAGCCGTGGGGTCCACCGCTCATGGTTGTGCCGTAGAGCAGCCCTTTGACATTGATCAGTCCAGCAGTGGGATATTCTCCGTCCAGGCATTCGGGATGCTCAAGGCTACAAAATGAGTACAGCACCGTCTCCGTTTGAGCTCGCCCGGCTGGGGCCTGCACAAGACAACCCAGCGCGCAGCCGGCCAAAGCAGTCAAAATTGTCTTCATCCCACAACCCTCGTCCTCGTTCTGCGGCCACGATAGCGCATTTGGATTCGCGAACGAAGAAACTGATTTGGCATGATGACAAACCAGATGGGTTTTGACGGAATAGAATTTCGAATGAGAAGAACGCTGCATCGGAAGCAACACGATCCGTGCCGATCTGCAGCGGCAACGTAACGGCTTGGTCGTGGTAGATTCCGGCCGGCTCGCGTTGTGCATCCGCCAACGC
>DATJUM010000139.1:0-15993 GCA_035502355.1 Rhizomicrobium sp.
ATGCACACATTATCCCGGCCGGCAACGTTGTTCAGCAATTCACGCCGTGGGTAATCCATGGTGAGATCACTGAACTCGCTCCACCGGTCATCAAACGGCCGATACGCCACCAGCTGCGGTTTCGTCGCCTTCCCTTCACGCGCCAGCACTCGTGCGATTGAAAGTGACCAGTCTCGATTGCTCCTCAATCCGTACCGCCTCATCAATTCATCGTCACTAAGCGCACCATCGGCAAGGTCGTTCAATTTGCGCCGCATCTCAGAGTCAGAAAAAGAGATTGCAAACGCATCTCGATGCGTTTGAAAACCAAGTACATTTGTTGGACACAATTCACTCAGCTTAATGTAGGTTTCGTAAATCCTATGCAGGTCCGCATCCTGCTTTGCAAAGAGGTAAAAGGACCGAGTTGGCCGCAACGATTGCCACGGGACAGACATCAACGAAGCCTGCGCTGTGGCCTCATATTTGCTTAAGCGCCGGCCCCAGAGGTCGCCGCGCCACACGCCTCGCTCCAATCCGGCACGCTTTACAAAGAGGCTAATCGCGACGCCCTGCTCTATGTCGAAGACGTTTTCGTCCTTCGAGCCATCGGGTGCCATTTCCTTCTTTTTTGCATTGCCGTGCAGATCGACAACGTAAATCTGCTCGAAGCTCCGCATCAGCGACTGGCGCATGCCGCGAAACGTCGGATTGTCCAGCCATGAGTGATTCGCGATGATGCCGACAACGCCTTCTTCGACAGCGTCCATCTTCAGCTGTGCAAACCGAATGAACTTCACATAGTCGTCGCTCAGCCATTTCGGATTTTTTTCGCCCAATGGCTTTTCGATTTCTCGCCCGCTGCGGTCCTTCTCGATTGTGAACTTGTAACCCTCTATCGCCGCGCTGATCCATTCGCCCTTGTTCTTCGATGTCCCGAATAGGGCGGATTGCCTGTGATGACGAGGATCGGCTTTTCTTTCACCTCCTGGGCAGCGCGCGTCTCTTCCGTGATTGCGGGTAGCAGAAAATTCGGTTCGGGGTGAATCGGCTCCAGCGTGTTTGTCAGAAACACCTGCAGCCGCTCGTTCCCTTTGAGGGGATGTCCCTTGTCCTGGAGGTACTGCGACAGTTTCAGATGGGCGATCGTATAAGGCGCGATGAGGTATTCGAAGCCATAGAGATTCTTCAGGATGTGCTCGCGCACGATAAGATCGGCCTTCGCCGATTTCTCACCGCCGACGTTTTCAAAGATTCTCTGGAATACTTCCAGCAGGAACGTGCCCGTGCCGCAAGCGAAATCGAGCACTGTAACGCGCTTATGGTCGGCAAGGCCGTCCTTGATCTGGAAGCTGTCCTTCAGAATGTCGTCCACCGCGCGGATGATGAAATTCACGATGGGCGGCGGCGTGTAATAGACGCCGCGCCCCTTGCGCATCGCAGGATCGTACGCTTTCAGATAATCCTCGTAGAAATAGATGAAGGGGTCGCGTTCGAAGAGGCGATGCTCCTCCTCGTCGGATGCGCGTATCCTTCGGCTGATCGCCTTGCGCTGCCGGAACGACAGGTCTTCGTGAATTGAGAACAAGTCGAGGCTGTTCACGATCGACAGAACCTCTTCCACCACCCAGCGAACCTCGCGGTACTCATCGCGTTCCAGATCGCCGAGAAAGTCGACCAGCTCGCGGATGAGGCGGAATGAACCCGGCACATGATCGCGGGCATTGCGCAGAGTAATCTTGTCGCTAGGTTTTGCGTTCAGTCGCGCGAGAAACAGCCCATACGCCAGCATTTGCGCAAAGGCGTCGGCAAATTCTTTCAGTGTGAGTTCGTGGAACACCTGATCGCGGAAAATCCTGAAGAGTCCGTAGAGGCGACCTTCGTGATGTTCCTTTTCCTGCCGAATCAGTTCCTCGGTCAGATAATCGCGAAGCAGCTTGCTGCGAGCGGCAAGCGCAAGTGCGAGCTGTTGTGAGCGGCCAATACCCTCCGGCGCGGTCGAGAAGAAGCCTTCGAGGAGTTCGGCTACTGCCTTGATCCGATCCTCACGCAGACGGAATTTGCGATTCTCGAGGTCTGTTTCGTGGCAAAGAGTTTCGGTCTGCTGGATCCGGCCATTCCTGATCCAGATCCATTCGAGATAGTCGGTGAGAACGATGTTGGACGAGAGTTCGCGATAGCGCCTGAGCTGATCCGACTTGAAGACCTTTGCCAGATTTTCGCCGATGGCTTTCGTCTCGACATAACCGAGAATGGTACCGGGCTTTGTGATTTTGAAGTCCGGCGCGCCCTTCTCAGCAACGCGCTTCGGTTCGTGCTGGACCTTAATGTCGCGGCCGGCGCTGGCAGCGAACGCATCCAGCAACGCCTGCATAGCCGGCCGATCCGTGTGTTCGGTCTTGTCCGAGACCGGCGTCTTGCGGAGCGATTTGAGATATTCCGCGAAGACTTCGCCGGAGGGGATATTTCCCTTCATAACGCGCCACGCGTGTCGTGCCCACCAAGCGCGTTGGCGGCGTCGTTCCGGCCTGGTCCGGGTGGTCCAGACCCAACGTCACAGAGCTTGATCAGGAACAGGGCGTAGTTCGCGCGCTCCTGGCCGCCCTCGCGGCCCTGCCAGCGGGCGATTAAGGCATCAATTTGCGGATCACTTTTTGAATCGTCACGCCCCATGCCGGGACCATAAGTTGCTGGTTGCACAGCGACAAGAATCGCATTGGCTTGAGTTGAACAGAATGCGGGGCAAAGTGCCTACCGCTAACTGCCCAGGCTCCGGCCGATGGCGAGATATTTGTCGCGGCGATGCTGGCGGATTTGCGCCGGAGAGAAATCCTCGAAATCGTCGAGTGCGCGTTCGATCGTTTCGCCGACCGCCTGGATCGCCTGCCCCGGCGAGCGCTGCGCGCCACCGGCGGGCTCAGGCACGATTCCGTCTATGACCTTGAGCTCGAGGAGATCCTGCGCGGTGATCCGCATGGCCGCGGCGGCCTCCTGCGCCTTATCGGCGCTTCGCCATAAGATGGACGCGCAGCCTTCGGGCGAAATCACCGCATAAATCGCATGCTCCAGCATGTAGACGCGGTTTGCCACTGCAATTCCGAGCGCGCCGCCCGACATGCCTTCGCCGATAATGATGGTGATAAGGGGAACACCCAGCCCAAGGCAGGCGTCCGTGGCGCGCGCGATGGCTTCCGACTGTCCGCGTTCTTCCGCACCGATGCCGGGATAGGCGCCCGGCGTATCGGCGAAGGAGATGACCGGCAGCCTGAAGCGTTCGGCAAGCGCGAACAGGCGCTGCGCTTTGCGATAGCCTTCCGGCCTCGCCATGCCGAAATTATGCGCAAGCCGGCTCGCCGTGTCGTTGCCCTTCTCCTGTCCGACGATCGCAACCGACTGCCCGCGAAAGCGGCCAATCCCGGAAATCACCGCACGGTCTTCGGCGAACAACCGGTCGCCCGCCAGCGGCGTGAATTCCTCGAAAAGCGCGGCTGCGTAGTCGGAGAAATGCGGCCGCGCGGGATGGCGCGCGACGAGCGTCTTCTGCCAGGGCGTGAGCTTCGCATAGATGTCGTTGATGAGCGATTCCGCCCGCGCCTGCAGCCGCGTCACTTCATCGTCGATCTGCATCGCGGGATCCTGCGCCGCAAGCCGGCGCAGTTCGACGATCTTTCCTTCGAGATCGGCGATCGGCTTTTCGAAATCGAGATAGGCCTGCACCGTCGTACTCATCTGCCGCGCTCTCGTACCATCTGCATCTGCTTGACGATCACCTCCGCCTGGCGGATCGAGGCGGCATCGATCAGCACGCCATCAAGTGCGACGGCGCCCAATCCCCTTGCATGCGCATCCTTGAGCGCGGCCAGAATCGCTTCCGCGCGCGCCACTTCTGATGCCCGCGGCGTGTAGATTTCGTTAGCGAGCGCGATCTGGCTTGGATGAATGACCCATTTGCCTTCGCAGCCGAGTATGGCGGTGCGCCGCGCCTGGGCGCGAAAACCGTCCGCATCGCCATAATCGCCGAACGGCCCGTCTATGGGCACGATTCCGTGCGTACGCGCCGCCTGCGCAAGCCGGAACAGGGGATAGTGCCAGAGATCGTTCCAATGACGTTCGCGCGCCGCACCGTCCGTCAGCATTACATAGTCCGCATTGCCGCCGCCGATATTCGTGGTGCGCATGCCCTGCGACGCCGCGTAATCCGCCGCACCGAAATGCAGGCTCTCGAGCCGCGAAGACCCACCTGCGATCGCATCGATGTTCGTCAACCCGGCAACGGTCTCGATAATGACTTCGAGGCCGATCTGTTTGCGGCGTCCCACGGCCTTCGAGGCCTGGGTCATCAGCATGTCGATCGCATAGACGTCCGCGGCATTGCCGACCTTTGGAATGAGGATCGCGTCGAGGCGCTCGCCGCCTTCTTCGACCAGCGCCAGCACGTCGCGGTAGCACCAATGTGTCTCGAGCCCGTTGATGCGCGCGGTGACGAATTTGTCGTTCCAGTCGATGTCCTGCAGCGCCGCCACCACGTCGTCGCGGGCCCGCTCCTTGTCGGCCGGCGCGACGGAATCTTCGAGGTCGAGGCACACGGCATCAGCCGCGCTCGCAGCCGCTTTTTCGAACAGCGCCGGGCGCGAGCCGGGAACGAACAGCTTGGAGCGGTAAAGCCTTGGCGGCACGCGCCGCGCGGCCTGGACGAAACTCACCTGCAATACCCGATCATCTTGCGCGTTCTCTTGTGTTGCATTTCTTTGTGCAAGCCTTTCCTTCTTCCTTGAACCGCCGGGCTATCGCTTGTGCCTTTGGCAGTCCGTCAAGTCAGCCTGGACCGGCGTATTGCGTGCTTCGACAGGCTCAGCATGAGGGAAATCTTTTTGCCACAACCGCCGGCGCAAGTACTATTTCCCTCATCCTGAGCCTGTCGAAGGACACACCGTGCCGATGCAGGTCTTTCGTCGCTCCCCATGCGATTCCCCTGCGGTTCGGGCAGAGGGAAATCCGTCTGCGTGCAAGAAAATCGATCGCACGGCTAATGCTTCTTTGCCGTGCGCATCCGCGCGAGCGGATGGGCGGCGATGACGGTGGCCTTGAGTCTTTCGTTTGCGACATGGGTGTAGATCTGGGTCGTGGCGATGTCGGCGTGTCCGAGCATGGTCTGAACACTGCGCAGATCGGCGCCGCCTTCGACCAGATGGGTCGCAAAGGCGTGCCGCAGAACATGTGGAGAAAGCTTCTCTGGATCGATGCCGGCCTTCAGCGCCAGTTCCTTGAGGAGCTGATAACAGCGCTGGCGAGTGAGATATCCCTCGGCGCCGCGCGAAGGAAAGAGATAGCGCTCGCCTCTTCGCGCGGACGGTGAAAGAAACTCCGCGCGCACCGCGAGATAATTCCCGATCGCCTCGCGCGCCGCCCGATTGAGGGGCACAAGCCGTTCCTTTCCGCCCTTGCCTTTGATCACCAGGAACGCATCGCGGCTGCGCGCCGCCGCAAGCGGCAGGGTAACGAGTTCGGAAACACGCAACCCGGCGGCATAAAGAATTTCGATCATGCAAAGCAGGCGGACGCCCTCGGGCGATTTTTCCGCTTCGTCGCGGGCTGCAGCGACCAGCGCGGCCACATCCTGCTGCGAAAGCGTCCGCGGCAAGGCCTGGGCGCGGCGCGGCGCATCGATGGCAGCGGTCGGATCGTCGCCCCGCCAGCCCTCCGTATAAAGAAATGCAAAATATTGCCGCAGCGCCGACAGCCGCCGGGCCTGCGTGCTCGCCGCGCAGCCCTGCTGCAGCAGATGACCGAGATACCGGCGCACCTGCTCGCGGCTCGCCGTCCGTATTGAGCAATCCTGCCCAGCGAGCCAAGAATCGAATGCCAGAAGATCGCGCCGGTAGGCATCGAGCGTATTGGCGCTGGCCCCGCGTTCGGCTGCCATCATGTCCAGAAAGGCGTCGATCGCGCTCAAGGCGCTCACCAAAACCCGCGAGGGCGGCAACAAGCAGGTTCAGCCGGGAAAGCGGTCATTTGGAATAACCTGCTCATAGGTCCGGTGCGGCGGCGAGATCGTGCCCGCGTAAATCGCGAGTGCGGCGGCGCCGAGAATCAACAATGCGACGATGACAATTGCGATGCGCAGGCTCCAGCCCATGTGCGGCCTTTCGAGGTTGCAATTTGCTTTTGTGCGCCGCCGCACGCGAAAGTAAAGCCCGTTGCTGGCGCGCAATGCCGCGCCCCGTATATTGCGGAGCCATGGCCGTTCTGAAACGCACGGTTGCGCTCATCGGCATGATGGGTGCCGGGAAAAGCACGGTGGGGCGCATGCTTGCGCGACGCCTCGAAACGCCCTTCCGCGACGCCGATTCGGAAATCGAAACGGCGGCGGGATGCACGGTCAGCGAAATCTTCGCCCGCTTCGGAGAAGCCGAGTTCAGGGACGGCGAACGCCGTGTCATCCTGCGGCTCCTTGGCCAGCCTCCGCATGTGCTGGCGATGGGCGGTGGCGCAATCCTGGATGCGGCCACGCGGGCGGCGATCGCGAAGGATGCTGTCTCCGTATGGCTGCGGGCGCCGGTCAGCCTGCTTCTTGCCCGGGTCTCGCGCCGCGATACGAGACCGTTGCTGCAGGGTGGCAATGCGCGCGAGACGCTCGAGCGGCTTCTGGCCGAGCGCGAACCGCTTTACGCCCAGGCCGATATTGTCGTTGATACCGAAGCGGGGCCGCATTCGCTCGCCGTCGGGCGGATCGTGGAGGCGCTGGCAGCGAGGGGCATCGTGGAACTCCCATGAGCGAACGAGTCGATGTTTGTCTCGGTCCGCGCAGCTATCCCATCCATATCGGCGCGGGCCTTGTGGGCCGTGCCGGCGAACTGATCCGCCCGCTCGCGAATGGTGGCGTCGTCGTGGTCACCGACCGCAATGTCGCCGCGCTGCATCTGCTGCGCCTGCTCGATTCGCTCCGCGCCGCGCATATCGCGGCGCGGCCCGTCATACTCGAACCGGGCGAGGAAACGAAAAGCTTCCACGGATTGGAGCAGCTGACGGGCGAACTGCTCGCCGCCGGGCTCGAGCGGGACGGACTCGTGCTGGCCTTCGGCGGCGGCGTGGTCGGCGATCTTGCGGGTTTCGCCGCAGGCGTGCTCAAGCGCGGCATCGGCTTCGCGCAACTGCCGACCACGCTTCTGGCGCAGGTGGATTCATCCGTAGGCGGAAAAACAGCAATCAATACCAAAGAAGGCAAGAATCTGGTGGGTTTGTTTCATCAGCCGAAACTGGTCATTGCCGATACCGCGCTGTTGCACACCCTGCCCCGCCGTGAGTTGCTCGCCGGCTACGCCGAAGTGGCGAAATATGGCGCGCTCGGCGACGCCACCTTCTTCGCCTGGCTCGAAAGTCATGCGCGGGCCGCCCTCGATGGCGACACGGCCGATCTGGAAAAGATGATCGCGTGTTCCTGCGCCATCAAGGCCGGCATTGTCGGCCGCGATGAGCGGGAATCGGGCGAGCGCGCGCTCCTCAATCTCGGCCATACCTTCGGTCACGCGCTGGAGGCGGCCACGGGTTATTCTACCCGGCTCCTGCATGGCGAGGCCGTTTCCATCGGCGTGGTTCTGGCGTTCCGTCTGTCCGCGGAACTGGGATATGCGCCGCCCGGCGACGCGCAACGGCTGGAGCGGCACCTGCGCGCGCTCTCGCTGCCGGCCGCGATCGGCGATATTCCCGGGCCGCGGCCCGACGCCCGGACGCTCCTGTCCCACATGATGCACGACAAGAAATCGAAGGACGGCCGGCTGACTTTCGTACTGGCCCGCGGCGTGGGCCAAGCTTTCACCACCAGCGATGTTCCGACCGAGGCTGTAATAAACATCCTCTCCGCCTGAAGAAATCAGCTGCTTTCACGCGGCGTGCCCATGACAATGGGTGCTGTTTCAAAACAGAACTGGCACGCGGAGGCGCCGACACGATGCGATCTCTGCGTCTCCGTGCCTCCGCATGAGCCAATTACCGCCAAATCGGTACACCTGGGTGAGGATGGGATGATTTCGTTCGATTGAAAATCGCCTTAAGGTAACGATTCCAACAGGTGCGAAGGATAGTCGCCATGGCAGAATTTCTTGCAGCGGGCATCGCCGTCATCATCGTGCTGCTTTTCATCTCGGCCTTTCTGTCCGGATCGGAAACAGCGCTGACTGCGGTCTCGCCTGCAACGATGCACCGGCTGGAGCACCATCATTCCCATGCCGCCCGCTGCGTCAACGCGCTGCTCTCCGACCGCGAGCGCATGATCGGCGCCATCCTTCTCGGCAATACTTTCATCAACATACTCGTTTCCTCGCTCGCGACCTCGCTGCTCGCGGCGCGCTACGGCAACACCGCGGTGCTCATAACCACGCTTGGAATGACTTTCGTCGTGCTGGTGTTCGCCGAAGTGCTGCCCAAGACGCTCGCCATAGCCCGCACCGACCGTTTCGCACTCGGCGTCGGCCGAATCCTGCTGCCCGTCGTGAAGCTGCTCGGACCGGTCGTCGATGCGGTGCAGTTTATCGTTTGGCGGTTGCTTGGTGTTTTCGGCGTGCGTCAGGAAAACGAAGGACGGCCGTTATTGCCGCCGCACGAAGAAATCCGCGGCGCGGTCGAGCTCGCCCATCTCGAAGGCGCGGTGCAGCGCGAGCATCGCGACATGCTGGGCGGAATTCTGGATTTGGCCGAACTCTCCATCGGCGATGTCGCCATCCATCGCAAGAACATGATCGCCATAGATGCCGACCAGACAATCTCCGCGCTGTTCAACGAACTGATGGCCGCCAATCACACCCGCGTTCCGGTCTGGCGCGGCACGCCCGACAACATCATCGGCATTCTGCGCACCAAGGATGTGATGCGCGACTTTGCGCGGCGCCGCGGACAGTTTCCGGGCTGGGACATCCTTGCTTTGATGGAAGAGCCCTGGTTCGTGCCCGATACCACCACGCTCGAAGAGCAGATCAGGGCGTTCCGCCAACGGCGCCGTCACTTCGCGCTCGTCGTTGACGAATATGGCGCGCTCAAGGGCCTCATCACCCTCACCGACATCGTTGAAGAAATTCTGGGCGGAATTCCCGACGAGCGCGCGACGAGCGAGCCCGCACAGATCCGTCCGCAGCCCGACGGCTCCTGGCTGGTCGAGGGCACCACGCCGATCCGCGATCTCAATCGCGTGCTGGACTGGCGCCTTCCCGACGAGGACGCAACCACCATTGCCGGGCTTGTCATTCATGAGGCACGCACCATTCCCGATATCGGCCAGCGTTTCGCTTTCTACGGATTCAAATTCGAGATCCTGCGGCGCCAGCGCAATCAGATCACGCTGTTGCGCGTCACGCCGCCGCCGAAACCGGAGACAGGGAGTGGGGAGTAGGGTATGGGGAGTGGCGAATAGCGAGCAGCAAAGATAACACCATTCCCTACTCCCTATTCCCCCGGCGCCCGCGCCTCGATCGCCAGCGCATGCACCTGCGTGCGCATTTCTTCGGCGAGAATGTCATATATCTTCCGCTGGCGGTTGATGCGGCTCATGCCTTCGAAAACCGGCGCAACGATGCGCACGCGAAAATGCGTCTCGCCGCCGGGGCGTGACCCCGCATGGCCGGCGTGACGCGCGCTTTCGTCTTCCACTGTGATTTCACTTGGACGGAAGGCTTCGGTGAGCTTCCTGCGGATGTCGTCGGCGATGCTCATGGTTTTCCCCATTGCATGTTGCGCGCAGAAGTCAAGCGCGGTGTTTTCTTGTTTTTTCACACATGGATCCCATAATCGCCTGGATGAGCACCACAGACTACCGGCCCCGCTTCGGCAAGGACATCCGCATCAAACCGGATGCGCCGGTACGCGCGGCCGCCGCGCGGCCATGCGCCGCGAAAGGCTGTTCCGGCGAAGGCGCTTTTCGCGTTCCAAAAGCGCGCGACCGTCTCAACGAACATCTGTGGTTCTGTCTTGAGCATGCCCGCGAGCATAATGAACATTGGGATTATTTCAGCGGCATGAGCCAGACCGAGATCGAAGCCTTTGTCGAGGATGCGCTGACCGGACACCGCCCGACCTGGCCGCTCGGCAAACGCGCAGCGCATGGCCATGCATCCCGGGATCATCGCCGGTTCCGCGATTTTCATACCGTCTTCGGCGGGACCACCGGGGAGGCGACCAGCGCGCAACATCCGCGTCCGCCCCAAAGGCTGCTGACGCCGCTGCAAACCCAAGCGCTCGACGTCCTCAACCTTGAATCCGACGCCAGCTTGCACCAGATAAAAGCGCGGTATAAGGAACTTGTGAAGCGGTTCCATCCTGATGCCAACGGGGGCGACCGCGGCGCCGAAGAGCGGCTGAAGCGGGTTATCCAGGCCTACGGAGTGCTTCGGGCGTCCGGCCTGACCTAGGCGGCTCAAAATTTCCTGCCGGATCGCATTGTACCATGACAGAAAACTCGCAGGGTCTTGATCCCGCACTCGTGCCGGACACGAAAGCGGATGTGCACGCAACGTTCGGCATCGATGTGGCGATGGAGGTTCCGGCCTTCAGCCGCGCCAACGAATATGTACCCGATCTCGACCCCGCCTATCGTTTCGACCGCGAAACGACGCTGGCGATACTCGCCGGCTTTGCCTTCAACCGCCGGGTGATGATCCAGGGTTATCACGGCACGGGCAAATCGACCCATATCGAGCAGGTCGCCTGCCGCCTCAACTGGCCCTGCATCCGCATCAATCTCGACAGCCATATCAGCCGCATCGACCTGATCGGCAAGGACGCCATCGTGCTGCGCGACGGCCAGCAGGTCACGGAGTTCCGCGAGGGCCTTTTGCCCTGGTGCCTGCAGCATCCCGTGGCGCTGGTGTTCGACGAGTACGATGCCGGCCGGCCGGATGTGATGTTCGTGATTCAGCGGGTGCTGGAAGTTCAGGGGCGGCTGACATTGCTGGATCAGAACCGGGTGATCCGCCCCCATCCTGCGTTCCGGCTGTTCTCGACAACAAATACCATCGGCCTCGGCGATACGACCGGGCTTTATCACGGCACGCAGCAGATCAATCAGGGACAGATGGACCGCTGGAACATCGTTACCACCCTCAATTATCTGACGCATGATGCCGAAGTTGATATCGTTCTCGCCAAGGTGCCGTCCTACAATACGCCCGAGCGCAAGAAACTGATCGCAGCGATGGTGCGGGTGGCCGACATGACGCGCAATGCGTTCGTGAATGGCGATCTGTCGACGGTCATGAGTCCGCGCACGGTCATCACCTGGGCCGAAAATGCCGACATCTTCCAGGATGTGGGCTTTGCCTTCCGCCTCACTTTCCTCAACAAATGCGACGAACTGGAGCGCGCCTCGGTCGCGGAATTCTACCAGCGCTCGTTCGGCGACGAGCTGCCGGAAAGCGCGGCCAAAGTGCTGGTCGCGTAAGATTTGGCGTGTCCAAATCCAGATGAAGTCCGATAATCCCGCCGAACCTTTCAAACGCGCGGTCGCCAGCGCGGTGCGGTCGCTTGCGGGAGAGCCCTCCCTCGAAATCAGTTTCAGCGCCGAGCCTGCCGTACTGAAAGGCATGAAGGCGCGATTGCCCCTGCCCTCGCGCAATCTGCCGCCGTCGGAAGTGGCCGTCGTTCGCGGCCAAGGCGACGCATTTGCGATGCGTCTCGCCTATCACAACGACGCGCTGCATCAGCAATTTCGCCCGAAACTGCCCGATGCCGCTGCCGTTTTCGACATGGCGGAACAGGCGCGCGTGGAAGCCATCGGCGCGCGCGCAATGAAAGGCGTGGCCGAAAATTTGACGGCGCAACTCGAGGCCCGTCTCGCGGCGAGCGGAATTGCCAAGACGACGCAACGCAAAGAGGCGTCGATTGCGGAAGTCGTTGGCCTCCTGGTGCGCGAGCGCCTCGCCGGTCTGCCTCCGCCCGAATGCGCGAAAGCCGCCGTCGACAGCTGGCGCGACTGGGTCGAACAACGCGCCGGCGCGGATCTCGACCGGCTCGAAAGCGCCTGCAGGGACCAGAAAACCTTTGCGAAACTCACTCGGACGATCCTCAAGGATCTCGAACTCGCCGAAGATCTTGGCCAGGACCAGGAATCCGAGGGCGATGAATCCGACAATTCCGAACAGCAGCCGGAAGAAGGCAGCGCGGAAACCGAACAGGCGGGCCAACCCGACCCGTCCGAGACCGAAACGGCCGAAGCCGAGGGCGAAGACAGCGACGACAGTTCGGCCGAGATAAGGGCAGAGCAGACGGCCGAGCCTGCCGATGCCGATGAAGATCAGTCCGGCGCAAGGCCGTGGCGGCCCGATCTGCCCTTCGCACATCAGGAGGGCTGGGGCTACGAGATTTTCACCACGCAGTTCGACGAAACAATCGCCGCCAACGATCTTTGCGACGTTGACGAACTCACCCGCCTGCGCAATTTTCTCGACCAGCAACTGCAGGCCCTGCAAGGCGTCGTTGCCAGGCTCGCAAACAAATTACAGCGCCTGCTGCTCGCGCAGCAGAACCGCAGCTGGGAATTCGATCTCGAGGAAGGGCTGCTCGACAGCGCGCGGCTGCCGCGCATCGTCATCGATCCCATGCACCCGCTTTCCTACAAGCGGGAAAAGGACATGAACTTTCGCGACACGATCGTCACCTTGCTGCTCGACAATTCCGGTTCGATGCGCGGGCGGCCAATCATGGTGGCCGCGATGTGCGCCGACATTCTCGCCCGCACGCTGGAACGCTGCGGCGTGAAGGTCGAAATCCTCGGCTTCACCACGCGCGCGTGGAAAGGCGGCCAGGCCCGCGAGAAATGGATCGCCGCCGGCAAGCCGCCCCAGCCGGGCCGGCTCAACGATCTCCGTCACATCATCTACAAATCGGCCGACGAGCCGTGGCGGCGCACGCGGAAGAATCTGGGCCTGATGATGCGCGAAGGCCTGCTCAAGGAAAACATCGACGGCGAGGCGCTGATCTGGGCCCATGCGCGCCTCATGACGCGCCCCGAGCAGCGGCGGATTCTGATGGTGATTTCCGACGGCGCGCCGGTCGACGATTCGACCCTGTCCGTCAATACGGGCAATTATCTCGAACGCCATCTCCGGCATGTCATCCGGGAGATCGAGGAGAAATCATCCGTCGAGCTGGCGGCCATCGGCATTGGCCATGACGTCACGCGCTACTACCGCCGCGCCGTCACCATCGTCGACGCCGAACAGCTCGGCGGCGCCATGACAAGCCAACTCATTTCATTGTTCGCCGAAGAAGACGCGCAACCCAGCAGGCGCCGCCGCGGGAGAGCGGCGTAAGTGATTCCAACCACGAAGAGCACTGAGAGCACAAAGGCGCACGAAGCTGATCGCGCGCGAAGCGCGCATAAATCAACCGGCGCCTTACGGGCATTTCGTCCAGAAGGATTGGCACACGGAGGCACGGAGCCGCAGAGACGTAGCTTTTACTACGAAGAGCAAGCTTATGCGCGCTTCGCGCGCGATCTGCTTTGCTATCTTCGTACCCTTCGCGGTCGAATCCCTCTGCGGCTCCGTGCCTCCGTGTGCCAATAACTTTCCTCGCCCCAGGCGTCGCATGGGGAAAAGGAAGCGCGGCCGGAGCGGAGAGCTACGCCGCGGCGGCGGTTTTCTTCTGGATCATCCGCTTAAAGCGCAGCGCGCGCTCGGAAAGATGGGTGTCCCTGGCGTCGAGCAGGAAGGCATCGATGCCGCCGCAACGGTCCACCGACCGGAGCGCGTTCATGCTGATCCTGAGGCGCAGCTTCTGGCCCAGCGCCTCGCTTGCGAGCGTGACGTCCTGCAGATTGGGGCGAAACACGCGCTTGGTCTTGTTGTTGGCGTGACTGACGTGATGACCGGTCATCACGCCCTTGCCCGTGAGTTCGCAGCGGCGCGCCATGGCCTACCTCTTAAGCCCGAAAGAGCGGCTCTCTTAAGGGGGCGGATTCACGCCGTCAAGCCTTGCGAAAGGCGCGGATCAGGCTCCTTGCGGCCGCTTCCGGAAGCGACCGGCCGGCCACGACCGCGCTTTCCAGTGCCGCCGCTTCGGCCGACATCGCGGCATCAGCGGCCAGCGCCCCGACAAGCGCCGTCCGCACTTCGCTCCAGAACCAGCCGCGGAGCTGTTCGGTCCGCAACCGCGGCAGATATCCGCTGGCCTTGAGCCGCCCGGCCAGAGTCTCGATCTCCGACCAGCTTTCCGCGATTGCCGCGCCCCTGAGCGCCGAAACTTTCATGATCCCGGGCGGGATGTCCGGATATTTCGGCCGCATCAGCGCGAGCGCCACGCGAAAATCGCCGAAGGCCCGGTTCGCGGCATCGGCCAGATCCCCGTCGGCCTTGGTGATCAGCACCAGATCGGCCAGTTCCATCGCACCGCGCTTGATCCCCTGCAGATCGTCGCCGCTTCCCGGCGCCACGAGCAGCACGAACAGATCGACCATTTCAGCGACTGCGGTCTCGGATTGACCGACGCCCACCGTCTCCACCAGAACGACCTCGCTGCCCGCCGCTTCCGCGAGCAATATCGTTTCGCGCGTGCGCCGCGCCACGCCCCCCGCAATGGCGCCGGACGGCGTGGGGCGGATGAAAGCCAGCGGGTTGCGCGCCAGCATCGTCATACGGGTTTTGTCGCCGAGAATGGAACCGCCGCTGCGCAACGAGGATGGATCGACAGCGAGCACCGCAAGTCGCTTTCCCATTTTCGTGATATGCGCGCCCAAAGCTTCAATGAAGGTGGACTTGCCCGCGCCCGGCGCGCCGGATATGCCAATCCGGATCGCGTTCCCCGTTTGCGGAAGGAGCCGGGTCAGGAGCTTCTCCGCCGCTTCGCGATCGGCGCTGCGGGTGGATTCCGCGAGCGTGATGGCGCGGGCGAGCGCCTTGCGATCGCCGGAACCGACAAGCGCGGCAAGACTGTCGATGTCCGTCTTCGGCGTCACAATTGGATCATCCGCGGAATCGCGTGTTCAGGAGACTATCATGTTGCGTATGGCGTCTGCGCTTCTTGCGCTCGTGATCGGCGGAACGGCGTTGGCGCAGCCAGCGGGCGAGACCAACCCGCATCAATCGGCACAAGCGACGGTCGGTCTCGCCTACAGCATCGCCTTCTGGAGCATCCCTTTCGGCGCAACGAACTACGAAGCCCGTTTTGCCGCTGGCGGCTATGCGGCAACCTCTCACTTCGAGACCAGCGGCATCGTAAGCCTGTTCTGGCAGGCGATCATCGATGCGTCGTCATCCGGCCGCATTGCCGGCACGACGGTCGCGCCGAAGCAATATGATTCCTTCTATCGCCGCGGTGGGTCGAAGAAAGAGCGCGTGCTCGTCACTTTCGACCAGAGCGGCGTTACGACCTTCGCCGATCCGCCCTACGATACGACCAAATATCCCGTCAGCGACGCGGAGAAGCGCGAGGCCGTCGACCCGATGAGCGCCATCACCCTCGTGCTTGCCGGCGTCACGGCGGATCGTGCCAATCCGTGCGGAACGGTGGCGCCGGTCTTCGACGGCCGCCGCCGCTACAACATCGAATTCGCCTTTGTGCGCGACGAACCGGTCAATCTCGGCGCGCTCTATAACGGCCCCGCCCATCTCTGCCGCCTGCATTACAAACAGATCGCCGGCTTCAAGCCGAAAATCCTCAAAGAAGGCGCGGCCTTCCCCACCGTCTATGCCGACATCGCCGAAATCCAGGCAACCGGCGCCCCGAACGGTCGCTACCTCGTCCCGCTCAAACTCTGGGCCCATGTCGACTGGGGCACCGTGTCGGCGCAGATCACAAGGCTGGAGATACCGAAGACGTAATTACAATGCCCCCTCGCCGCAACCGCGAAGAGGTGGAGATGGAACAATCGGCGGCATCACGGGGGACAGGCTCCTCCGTCAAGGTGATGCTAACCCGCATTTCTCAAACGATACCGGTTTCTGATGGGTTTTGGGTGGGATTTTGGCGCGCGCTGACGGAAGTGGGGCATGGTGGGAGAGCTTTGGCACGATAAGTTCGTCGCCCGCGTGT
>DATJUM010000140.1:0-13248 GCA_035502355.1 Rhizomicrobium sp.
CCGGCAAAAAGGCGCAATCGCGTGCGATAGATCAGCCTCAAGCACTTCATACCGCAGGATGCGCAGATTTGCCGGCGTCCGTCCGTCCATTTCGAACCAGTCCTCGATCCGGCCCGGCAAATGGCCGTGATAGGCTGCGCGCTCGGCGAAGGCGGTGAAGTCGCCGGACTGCGCCAGCTCCTCGGCATATTCATGCGCGAAGCCCCTGATGCCGAGATGGCCGCGCCGGAAGAAATGAAACCGCGAGACTTCGAGATCGTAGGGATTGCGGATGACGGCGATGATCGTCTCGAAATCCGCGAGATTTCGCCCGAGGCCAGTCAGCGTCTGGGCGGCCTGCTTCAAGGTCTCGTGCCGCACGCCGGGAATCCGCCGCAATCGCGGGTGCCGCAGGAACCCGATCTCCCGCCGCCACTGCTTCAGTTGGAGTTTCGCACGCGCGGAAAAGGGTAGATCGCTCATCTGCGATGGCAGCTCTGCCGGCTCGGTCGAAGTGATCTGACCGGGCAGGTTGCGGATCAGAAAGCTCGTCACCGAGGTGCCCCCCGTCTTGGGGACATGCAGGAAAAGAAGCCTGTCGGTGAACAGCATGCGTCCATGCGGGTCCGTTGCGCCGCAGCCAGTCATGCCACAGCCGGCTTCACAAGTCCCGGCCGCGGCCGGGGCATCACGGCAACAAATTCCGAATCCCGGGCGTTCCGGTTATATCAAACGAGTCCTTCGATTCAGGCCGGAAACCATGCTGCAGAATCTCAGACAGACCGATCTCGATGCCATCATCTCGGCCTGCGAGCAGGCGGCCGCCTCGGCACCTGCCGACCCGGAATCAGGCTTATTGCCGCTTGTCGCGCGGGATAGTGTCTATGCGCTCGTCGACGCGCTGTCGCGCGACGCGCAGGACGAGCTTCTGGCGCTGATGTGGACCGGCGGTCCGAAAAACGAAAACAGCTTCGACCAGAATCTGGTGCTGGCGCAGAAGGTGGCCGACGACAACCACGCGGAATTCCTGTCCGAACAGGCCGCGAGGCTGCCCGACTATCTCAAAGAGGGATTGAAAAGGATGGGGACGCAGTAGCGGTCAACGATGACGGAAACCGTGCGACGCGATTGCTCCTCCGGCGCTGGATTGGATCGCTCTATTGTACTGCCGGTGCTGAAGCGCGCCTTTTCCGGATTCTGGGCCGATCGCATTCCTTCGGTCGCGGCCGGCGTCACCTTTTTCTTCCTGCTTGCGCTGTTTCCGGCGATTTTTTCCATCGTATCGCTTTACGGACTCTTCGCAGACCGATCGTCGATCGCGCATCTCGTAAGCGCGGTCGCGCCCTATCTGCCAAGCGGCGCCATCGATGTTGTACGGACAGATCTTGTCCGGCTGGCCGCGGAAAAGCCGGTGAAGCTTAATTTTGCTTTCTTCACCGGCATGGCGATTGCTCTATGGAGCGCGAGCGGCGGCGTGACGGCGCTGATCGAAGCGATGAATGTTGCGTTCAATCGCAAGGAATCGCGCGGCTTCGTCAAACTTACGAGGGATGCGCTCGCCTTCACCATCATTGGCACGATTGCGATGGTCGCGGCCGTCTATGTCGCGGTCGTGCTTCCAGTCTGGCTCTCGCGGGCATCCTATGGGCCGCAGCTGGAAGGCGCCTTTGCAGTCATGCGCTGGCCGGTTGCTCTCCTTGCCGCAGCCCTTCTCGTTCACCTCATCTACCGGATCGCCCCGGACCGGCAGGATGAGGAACGCTCCTGGATCACCTGGGGCAGCGCGAGTGCGGCGGTGCTGTGGATTCTCGGCACGCTGCTGTTCGGCTGGTATGTACAGAATTTCGGCACCTACGACCGCACCTATGGCAGCCTCGGCAGCGCGGTGGGATTTCTCACCTGGATTTGGATTTCCGTCGTCATCCTGCTTGCGGGTGCGGAGATCGATTCGGCCATTTCCTGGGCGCGCGACACCAGTTCCGGCAAGTCATAACATGCCCGTTAATGATCGTTGGTCAGTCCGGGGATCCGCACTTGAAATAACAGCGGCCAGTTCTTGCCGGTCAGGAACAGGCGGCCGCCTGTTTTGTCGTAGGCGATTCCGTTCGGCACGGCATCGGGATCGGTCGTGCCGGCTTTGGCGGCGAGATTGCTCACATCGATCCACGCCTTGACGGCCCCCGTTTTCGGATCGATCCGGGCAATGCGGTTGGTCATCCAGATATTGGCAAGTATCTCGCCTTTCACATATTCGAGCTCGTTGAGACGTTCGACCGGCTGGCTTCCGGCCGTTACCGTCAGCGTGCGCACCACCTTGAGTGAATCGGGATCGAGAAAACGCAGGACCGGCGTTCCGTCCGACAGGATAATGTTGCGGCCATCCTCGGTCAGTCCCCAGCCTTCGCCGGTGTAATGAAATACTCCACGGGCATGTAAGTCGTTGAGCGACCAGCGGAACCCGATCCCTGTCCGCCAGGTGACGCTGATAAGCTGATCTTTCCACGCGACGATCCCCTCTCCGAATAATCCGGGAGGGAGGGCCACGCGGCGAAGCGCGCGGCCTGTCGCGAGGTCGACGATGCGGATGTTCGACTGACCTTCGAGACCGGTGCTCTCATAGAGAACTCCGCCACGAAACAGGAGCCCTTCCGTGAACGCGTGCGGATCATGCGGATAGATCTTCACGATTTGGGGCTGCACGACCGGAATCTCAGCCCTCGCCAGGCCGGGTGCGAGCGCGAAACACCACGCGACGAACAGCACTATGCGGCACCGATTTCCTGGCCCTGCCACGCAAAGACGCATGATATCGCATCCTGGTCCGAAAGCGCGCGCCTACAGATTCGATGCCTGTCCCGCTTGTCAATCGGATATGGCCTTAACGTGCGCCGATCGTTCACGGCAGTCCTTGGGCTGGGGCCAGGGCTCACCTATCTTGGCCCGCGATGCGGCCGGCGATTCTATTCCCCTTGTTTGCGGAAACGTCCGCGTTGCCCGGCGTGGGGCCGGCACTCGCGCGGCTGATCGGCCGGATCGCCGGAAATCGCCTGGTCGATCTCCTGTTCCATCTGCCCAGCGGCGTGATCGACCGCACGTGGCAGCCGACGCTGAGTGAAATCAGCGAGAGCCGGATCGCGACTTTCACACTGAATGTGCTCGATCACATTCCGGGGCGTGATCCGCGCCAACCATTTCGCGTCCGCTGCTCCGACGACACATCAACGGTTGAACTCGTCTTCTTCCATGCCAAACCGGATTACCTCTCTCGCCTGCTGCCTCCCGGGACCAAAAGGATTGTCAGCGGCCGAATCGAACGGTTCGGCAACCGGCTGCAAATGGTGCATCCGGATCACATCCTGGCGCCGGAGAGGGCGGAGCGGCTGCCCGCCTACGAGCCGGTCTATCCGCTTACGGAGAATCTGTCCGGCAAAGCGCTCGCGAAAGCGATTTGCAAGACGCTGGAGAAATTGCCCGCCCTCCCCGAATGGCAGGAGAAAACATACCTCGCTGCGCGGGGCTGGTCTTCCTTTGGAGAATCGATCCGTGCAGCGCACGCGCCCAGGCGCGAGACCGATCTTGTACCAACCGCACCGGCGCGCGCGCGTCTCGCTTACGATGAACTGCTCGCCAACCAGCTTGCACTGGCGCTGATCCGCGAGCGGCTGCGCACGCGAAAGGGTCGCGTGCTTGCAGGCGCCGGCGGCCTTACCGCCCGCGCGCGTGCCGCCCTGCCATTTTCGCTGACGGATGCGCAGGAACAGGTTCTTGCGGAAATCCGGGCTGATATGGCGCAGCCCCTGCGTATGTTGCGCCTGCTGCAGGGCGATGTAGGCGGCGGCAAGACGGTCGTCGCCATGCTCGCCATGTTGAGTGCTGTTGAAGCTGGCGCGCAGGCTGCGCTCATGGCGCCGACGGAACTTCTCGCGCGCCAGCATCTCGCGGCGCTTGCTCCTCTTGCGAATGCAGCCGGCGTGCGCATGGACATTCTCACCGGGCGCGAACGGGGCGCGGCGCGCGACCAGGTTCTGGCCGCGCTGGCGGAAGGCACGATCAATATTCTCGTCGGCACGCACGCGCTGTTCTCGGAAGGCGTGGATTTTGACGATCTCGGCCTTGCGGTGGTGGATGAACAACATCGCTTCGGCGTGCATCAGCGACTCAAACTCCAGAGCAAGGCCGAACAGCCGGCAGATGTATTGGTGATGACGGCAACACCCATCCCGCGCACGCTCGCGCTCACCGCCTATGGCGACATGGATGTCTCGCGCATCGCCGGCCTGCCGCCAGGACGCTTGCCCGTGGATACGCGGCTGGTTTCTCTGGAACGGGTCGATGAAGTCGTGGCGCATCTGCGCCGCGCCATGGCGCGGGGCGAGCGCGCTTACTGGGTCTGCCCGCTGGTCGCGGAATCTGAAAACCTCGACGTGGCTGCGGCGGAAGAACGCGCCGGCACGTTACGGCAAAGTGTCGGAGATCGTGTGGGGTTGGTTCACGGGCGCATGAAACCTGCCGAACGCGACGCCGCGATGGCACAGTTTCGCGCGGGTGCGGCACAGTTGCTGGTCGCGACCACGGTGATCGAAGTCGGCGTCGACGTGCCCCAGTCCACGATCATGGTGGTGGAGCATGCCGAAAGATTCGGACTCGCGCAACTCCACCAATTGCGCGGCCGGGTGGGACGCGGCGGTCAACGCGCAACCTGCCTTCTGCTCTATCAATCGCCGCTTGGAGAAACGGCAAAGGCGCGGCTTGCGACCCTGCGCGACACAAGCGACGGTTTCGTCATTGCGGAAGAGGATTTGCGCCTGCGCGGGCCCGGCGAACTTCTCGGAACGCGGCAGAGCGGGGTGCCGGACTTCCGGCTGGCTGATCTGGCCGTTCATGCCGAACTTCTGGCTGCAGCCCGCGACGATGCGCGCCTCATCCTGGAGCGCGATCCCCTTCTGGAATCCGCGCGTGGCGAAGCATTGCGCGTGCTGCTCTATCTTTTCGAGCGCGACGAGGCCGTACGCTATCTGCGTGCCGGATGAGGATCAGAGGCTCTCGGCGCCGATGATCGCCACCGAACACACATTCATCGCCGGCGCGCCCCCCAGATTGTGCGTGAGGCCAAGCCGCGGCGAACAGAGCTGCCGGGGGCCGGCACGGCCAAGCAGCTGAAGGTACATTTCGTAAAGCATGCGCAAGCCGCTGGCGCCGATGGGATGGCCAAAACATTTGAGGCCGCCATCGATCTGACACGGGACTTCGCCATCCGCGTCATACATCCCGTCGAGCACGTCGCGCCAAGCTGCGCCTTCTCGGCTGATGTGAAGATCTTCCATCGTCACGAGTTCGGTGATCGAGAAACAATCATGAACTTCCATCATCGAAATTTCGGCGCGCGGATTCCTGATCCCGGCCTCGTCATAAGCGCGACGCGACGCGATCCGCGCCGTGTGAAAATAGCTTCCGTCCCAAGAATTGTGTTGGGTTTCGAGGCCGTTCGACAGCGCAAGCTGCAAGGCCTTTACGGTCACGAGATTTTTCTTGCCCAGGCTGCGTGCGATCTCCGGCGTCGTAACGATCGCACAGGCGGCGCCGTCCGAAACGCCGCAGCAATCGAAGAGACCGAGCGGCTCGGCGATGATCGGCGCCTTGAGGCACATCTCCTCCGTAATAGGCTTCTGCAAATGGGCCTTTGGGTTTTTTGTGCCATTGGCGTGGCTCTTGACCGAAACATGCGCGATGGCCCGCTTCAGGTCGTCTTTTGAAACGCCGTGCTTGGCGCGGTAGGCTGAAGCCAGTTGGGCGAAATTCCCCGGCGCCGAGCCGTTCGCCTGCCAAAGCGGATTGAGCGTCCCCTGTTCGCGGGCGGGTAAGCCGCCATAGCCCGTGTCCTTGAGCTTTTCGACCCCCAGGGCGAGAGCAATGTCGCAGGCACCGGCGGCCACCGCATAGACGGCACCACGGAACGCTTCCGAGCCGCTGGCGCAGAAATTCTCGACATGGGTGACCGGAATATTCGGCAGGCGCAGCGCGACGGACAACGGCGTCCCGCCCTTGCCGACATTGACCTCGTCAAAAGCTGTGGATAACCAAGCCGCTCCAATTTGACTCGTTTCCACGCCGGCGTCTGCGAGAGCCTCGACATAGGCCTCCACCATCAACTCTTCGGCGCCCAAATCCCAGCGCTCGCCGAATTTCGAGCAGCCCATCCCGAGTATGGCGACCTTGTCCTTGATGCCGGAGGCCATGCTTTCGTCCTGCGCTCTGGTCGTCCAAGGTCGTCTAGCGCCGCTTGGTCGCACTAGTAAAGCTCGCCCAAAGGCATCAAAAAGCAATCATGTGGGAACTTCGCCGCACCGGGACGCGTTTTCGTGACCGGTGCGGAGGCCCGAAGCTTTCCGCCGAACATGCGCGTCGCGATCCGGCTTCTCCGGACATCCGTGGCGCCGGAAGAACGAGGAGTTCCTGATGAACACGAAAGCGTTTCTGGCGGCGGGCGGGGCAGCAGCCATTGCCGCGGTTCTGGCTGCGACCGTTCCGGCGCAGGCAGCCGGCGTAAAAGTCGGCGTACTGAGTTGCCATGTCAGCAGCGGATGGGGATTCATCTTCGGATCCACAAAAGACCTGCGCTGCGAATTCTCAGGCTCGCGCTACGCCGAGCGTTATGTCGGCACGATTTCCAAGTTCGGGGTGGATATCGGGTACACCGCCGGCGGCGTGCTGATCTGGAACGTACTCGCGCCCACGCCCGGGATTCGCCGGGGCGCACTGGCTGGCAGCTATGCCGGCGCGTCGGCCAGCGCGACGGTCGGTCTTGGCGCCGGCGCCAACGTATTGGTCGGCGGCTCAGATCGGTCAATCTCGTTGCAGCCGCTGAGCATTGAAGGGAATTCGGGACTGAATGTAGCCGCAGGCATCGGCTCGATCACGCTGCGCTATGTGGGACCGGAAGGACCCATGATGGGACCACCGCCGGGTGCGATGCAGGGGCCACCGCCGCCACCGCCAGGGCAATAACCTTCTTGAGCGATCACGAAAGCCCGCTGCTTTGCAGCGGGCTTTCGTATGCTTGATCAAATCGGCGCGGCCTTCCAGAAATAGCGGCGAAATCCGCGTTTTTCGTCCATGTCCTTGATTCGGAATGCCATGCGCACTTTGCTGCCGGAATCGATCTGGCCCTGTTCGATATCGGTGATATCGGCCATGAGACGGCCACCCTCCGCGAAAATGATCATCCCGTAATGATTTGGCGGCGCCGCAGAATAGGTGAGAAAATCGGCGGACCACGATAGCACACGGCCCTCGCGCTCGGCGAAGCTGTATTGCTCCTGGCTATCGACGGCGTTGCAATTCGGATTGACGCAGATGCGCGCGCGGGGGAATTGCTCCGTGCCGCAGACGCGACATTTGCCGCCCACGAGCGCCATCAGCATGTCGTTCTTGCGATAGAGCACTGAGAGCGCAGTCTTGCGGTCGATTTCTGCGCGCATCCCCTTTTCGAGCTCGATGAGCCGGTTGAACGCGAGAAATTTCAAGTAATTTGTTTCTTCCTTGCGGCGGGCGAGCGCCGCGCTCACCCGGTCGCGAGGTTCAAAACCGGCGAGATGGTCGGTTGCTTCAAACAGCAGCGCGTCGCAACCCTGTCCGAATTGCGCCACCAGAATTTTTTCGCCGGGCCGGGCAGATTCGAGCGCGTGGGCCAGCATCAGCAGCGGATGTACCACGCCCGTATCGCCCACGGTGCCCGCGAGATTGTCCACCAACCTGGCGCCATCGATGCCGCACTGCGCCGCGATCTGGTGATCCATCCGGGCAAAAGGACAGGGAAGAATAAAATATCCGATTTCCGTTGCCGGAGTGTGGGTTTTCTCGAGAAGGCCGCGAATCGCCCTCGGCACGATCTTCGCGAAGCCTTCATCCCGGATCCACCGCTCCTCCCAACCATAATCGAACGCTTCATCCGCCGCGCGGAAGTGATCAACGAAATCGACCGTGACGGAATGGGAGCCCAGAAATCTTGCAATCACATTCTCCGTGGCGAGCAGAAACGCGGCCCCGCCATCTCCAAAAGACAGCTCCTGGACAGACGCCGCCCTGGCCACTCGTCTTTCTCCCGCAAGAACGAGTGGGGCGCGCAGACGGCCGGATTCGACACTTTCCAGTGCCGTTACCAGCGCACCCAGCCCCGCGCGCTGGGAACCAGTGAGGTCCAGAGCCGCAACGGCTTCACGAAGGCTCAGCGCGCGCGCAGCAATACCGGCATTGAGGCGGTCCGCGAAAGGCGCACTCGTCGAAGCGAGATAAATCGCGTCGACAAACGCACGATTCTCCAGGGGATCTTCCGTCGGCAGACAGTCCCGACCGGCTTCGATCGCCATGGTGATCGCATCTTCATCCCAATTCGCCATGGCGCGCTCGCCACGCGCACCGGCGAGCAGCGATGGTGCGTACCAAGCGTTGGCCTCGGCTATCGCCCTACGCTGCAACCGGAGCCGCGGAATGTAGGCGCCGAACGACGCGATCCCAATCATGAAACCAGCTCATTTTGGAAGACGTTGCAGCAAACCAGCTTTGGCGCCGGGTGACAACGCCGAGCGAATCGACGTATCGGGCGTAACATGCGATATGCTGCCGCGCAGCCGAGGTGATGCACATGCCAAGTCCGCCGCCCATTAGAAAAGCCGTCTTGCCGGTCGCCGGAATGGGAACTCGATTTCTTCCGGCCACCAAGGCCGTTCCCAAGGAAATGCTGCCGGTCGTAGACAAGCCGGTCGTGCAATATGCGGTGGAAGAGGCGCGAGAAGCCGGAATTGAACAATTCATCTTCGTGACAGGACGCGGCAAGTACATCATCGAGGACCATTTCGACCACGCTTATGAGCTCGAGAGCCTGCTAAGTTCACGGGACAAGATCGCGGAGCTCAACAGCCTACTCGAGGACCTGCCGATTACCGGCTCGGTAAGCTTCACCCGCCAGCAGAAACCCCTTGGACTGGGCCATGCGGTCTGGTCGGCACGACATTTCGTGGGCAATGAGCCGTTTGCCGTACTGCTTCCCGACGATCTTCTCGTCGGCAGGCCTGGCGGCATGATGCGGATGATCGAGGCTTATCATTCGGTCGGCGGCGGCATGATCGTGGCTGCAGAGGAAAAGCCGCTCGCCGAGACGAAACGCTACGGCGTGATTGCACCGGGGCACATTAACGGCAATGTCGTGGAGATCAGGGGCGTCGTCGAGAAGCCGAAACCCGAGGAGGCGCCGTCGCGGCTTTGTATCATCGGCCGCTACATTCTCAGTCCCGAGATTTTTGCAGAGCTTGACAGGCAGGAGCGCGGCGCGGGTGATGAAATCCAGCTCACGGATTCCATGGCGCGGTTGATCGGCCGCGTTCCGTTCCACGCAGTGCAAACCGGCTGTGCGCGATACGATTGCGGCGACAAGGTGGGCTTCTTGCATGCGAACATCGCCGTCGGCCTCACGCGACCGGACATTGCGCCCGCACTGCGGGCTATTCTGAAGGACGTGGACAAGTAAGTTCGGCGGTCGGCACAGAAAGCTTCGCCGACGCAGCATCCGGTTACAGATCCCGGTTGGCCGCGCCACGCGAACATGCAATGGTCGTGTGCACACGACCGGACAGAGTAGATGGTGTCGAAAAAAGTCTTGGTGGCCGCCGCGGGCGGGCTTGTTGTTCTGCCGTGGATGGCATTTGCTGACGACGAAATGCAGTTCTCCGGCACGGCAGGCGGCGGCGATACATATTACGATGCACCAAACAATCACATCGGTGACTGGAACGCGAACGGTTCTGTGCTCTTCACGATCGACAATCCGGGATTTGATCTGCAGGGGAATTTCGACAACGACTATCTGAGCGCTTCGGCGCATGGCGGGGATTTCTGGAGCTTTGGCGGCGATGCGTTCTGGCGTGACTATGCCGGCGCGATTGGCCTTAACTTCAATACCCATGCCATCTCGGACTCCATCCAGAACGGCAGCAGGACGGATTTGGATAATTTCGGCGCCTTTGGTCAATGGTATGCGGCCCCGGTGGCGACGCTGGAGTTCAAGGCGGGCTGGCTTTCGCAACATTATGAGGGACCTTACGCAGGCGTTGCCGCTGTCGCCTATCCGCTCGACTCGCTCGCTGTCACGCTCGATGCCGACTACGCCAAAGCCAATCACCTGCAGCCGGAGCTCAAGGACATTGGCCTGTCCGGCGAGTGGATGCCGCTGACGGAAATTCCGGTCTCAATTGCTATCGGTTACTCGCGGGCCGAAATCGATCGCCTTCCGGTGCCGCCGGATCCCGACTCGAACCGCTCCATCGATATCTGGACCGTATCGCTTAAGGTTTATCTCGGAAACGGAGGTGCAGAAAACACTCTGCGCGATTATCAGCGCAACGGCCCGGTTAACTACGATGCCGCGCCATCGGGCCTCATTGAATTCGGTTACTGAGGACCCAAATCGCCAGCGATGTCGGCTTCACGGCCAATATGGGTCAGCAGGCTCTCCTGGCTGTTAATGTGGCATTGGCCGGCTTGCCGCACCCTGAAAGTTCCATTTCGGGGAGCCAAGCCGCGCCTCGAAAGTTTCCTCTCCGATCGCAGGGGGACTTCATGCGCCTGACGGGAACACTGTTTCGGCATGCAGGCATCGCTGGGTTTTTCTTGACTTCGCTCCTCCTGACCTGGGCCGGCGGAGCGCGCGTTGCCCTGGGCGCGGAGGATGCAGCCCTTGGACCGTCGACCTTTGTCGTGCGCTTCGATCACTGGACGGATGCCGACGAACGCGATTTTGGAGAATTCGTACAGGCCATCGGCGATTCGGGCTGTCCCACGGTAGACGCCTGCCTTAAGGGCCCGTGGAATCCCTTCCGGGCTTCCGACCCGCCCGATATTCACTTCTATTCCGATTGCGCACAGTTTCCCTATGTGCTGCGTGCTTATTTCGCGTGGAAGCGCGGGCTGCCCTTCTCGTATGAGAGCGGGGTAGCGGTCCGCGGCGGCGGCGCCGATCCGCGCTATTCGCCGGAGGGCAACATCGTAACCGCCCGCACCGACGTGCGCACGGGCAGCACCTCGGGCAATCAGCTCCTGAACGAATTGCAGCGCGCCATCTCAACCGCGTCCTACCGGATGCATCCCGACATCGACAGCCCTGAGCCGCCGGATTTCTATTCACCGCAGCTCTCGGCAAAATCCATCAGGCCGGGCACCGTGATTTACGATCCGAATGGACATGCCGCGATAGTCACGCGTGTGGAGTCGGACGGGCGCATAGCCTTTATCGATTCGCATCCAGACAATACAGTTACCCACGAATATTATGATCTGCGTTTTGTCCGTTCTCGGCCCGGCGTGGGGGCGGGTTTCAAGAATTGGCGCCCTTTGAGGCTCGTTGGCTACACTCAGGGTGCCGACGGCGCGCTGATAGGCGGCCATTACGAGCTTGCCCGCAATAGTGAAATCCCGGACTTTTCGGACGAGCAGTATTACGGCAACGGCCAACGGCCCGACGATGAAGACTGGGCCAACGGCACATTCACCCTGAACGGCGAAACGCTCGATTATTACGATTATGTACGCGCCAAGCTCGCGGGCGGCAAACTCGAATTCGATCCGGTGAAAGAGATCGGCGAAATGGTGGATTCCAACTGTGCGGATCTGCATTACCGCGCGCAGGCTGTCGAAATCGCGATCTCCGCCGGCATTCAGAATCGCCCCGAGCCCGACCGCCTGCCGCAGAATATCTATGGCACCAGCGGCGATTGGGAGACCTATTCCACGCCGTCGCGCGACGCGCGGCTGAAGACCGCGTTCGCCGAGCTTCGCAGCAAAGCGCAGCGGTTCGTGGAGATGTATCAGCGGGGTGATACCAGGCACCTGCTCTATAACGGCAATGACCTCGTTGACGACATGCTTGCCGCTTATGATAGCGAGGCGGGAAAATGCTCGCTGGTCTACACACGCACGAATGGAACGCCCGTCACGCTATCTTATGAGGATGCCCGCAGCCGGCTGTTCCTGATGTCCTTCGATCCGTATCAGTGCGTCGAACGCCGCTGGGGTGCGACAGATCCCGCGGAGCTCTCAAGTTGTCCGGACGGTGAGGTAAAGCGCGCCTGGTACGCGGCAGAACAGAATCTCCGCAATCAGATCGACCGCACCTACGATGCGCGGATGGATTTCTCGCTGGCGGATCTGCAGACCCCCGGTCCCGGGAAAGGCGTGCCTCAGCCGCCCGATACCGACGCCAGAGCCTATCTGTTCTCCATGCGGGGCACGGTGGCTCCGCGCCCAGCGGTCGCGGTGGCTGCCATGCAGCCTGGCCTTCCCGTGGCTGCGGAAGCACCATCGCAGCGCGAACCAGATCTAAGCGATTGGCGCAACCAGCGGGAGGCCCGGTTTGCGCAGTGGCGAATCGCTCATGGAGGGACATCCACAGAAACGGCCGCGCTCAATCTGCGTGATGCGTCGTCTCAGGATCCACCCGCTTACGGCGATTCGGCCGCGGCGGGCTCGGTCTCGAACGCGGCGATTTGGGATTTTCCGGAAGCGCCGGAAATGATGATTATTCCGGCCGGAAGTTTCATCATGGGATCGCCCGCTGACGAGCGGGGCCGGCGGCCGAGCGAGGGGCCGCAGCACCGCGTCGAGATTCGCCGCCCCTTTGCCATGAGCAGGGACCTGATCACCTTCGACGAGTGGGACGCTTGCGCGGAAGACGGCGGCTGCCAGCATTATTTTCCGTTCGACCAGCATTGGGGAGGTGGCAGCAGGCCTGTGATCAATGTCAGCTGGAACGATGTCCAGGACTACGTCGCCTGGCTGAGCTCAAAGACCGGTCGAAACTATCGCCTGCCGACCGAAGCCGAGTGGGAATATGCCGCGCGCGCAGGCACGACCACGCCTTACTATTCGGGCTATGAGCTGAATACGGACGAGGCAAATTACGACGGCGTGGATTATCCGCGGGACGGTTCGCCCGGCATCTATCGCCAGATGACAACGCCCGTCGGCAGCTTCCCGCCCAATGGCTTCGGCCTTACGGACATGGAGGGCAATGTCTGGGAATGGACCGAGGATTGCTGGAATCCCGATTATCGTGATGCCCCGACCGATGGATCAGCCCGCAAATCGGGCGATTGTGACCGGCGAGTCGTGCGTGCAGGGGTGTTCAACAACACGCCGGCCTATTTGCGCAGCGCCTTCCGCTTTTGGGAAGTCGGAGAACTTCGATCGGCCTTTATTGGATTCCGGGTCGTTCGTGATCTC
>DATJUM010000141.1:0-44033 GCA_035502355.1 Rhizomicrobium sp.
TGTGATCAGCGCCTCGGACGACACGACGCTGCGCATCTGGGACGTTCCGGCCTCTGTTTCTCCGTCGCTTTCGTGGTCGCGACCGCGGCTGCGCAACATCGCCTGCGCGACGATTCTGACGGATGGGCTTGCCCGCTTTACCCGCGAGGAATTGCTGGCGGCGCCCGTGCTGGACCCACGTCTCGACGCAGGCTCATCATGGACACGGCGGGCAATATCTATGGCACGACGACTTATGGCGGAGACAAGGGTGCCGGCGTGGTCTTCAGGGTTGACCCGGACGGCACGGAAACGGCGCTCTACAGCTTCTGCTCCGAGCAAAATTGCAGCGACGGCAGTTTTCCCTATGCCGGACTGTTCAGGGACAGGACCGGCAATCTGTATGGCACGACCGGATATGGCGGGCAGACGAACTGCGCTGATGGCAATGGCTGCGGAATAGTGTTCAAGCTCGCGCCGGACGGCACCGAAGCCGTGCTTCATGCATTCACTGGCGGCAGCGATGGCAGTTTCCCTGTGGGCGATCTGATCACGGATGATGCCGGGCGTCTCTACGGCACGGCGGGTGCCGGTGGCTGCAATTGTGGAGAACCATTTGACCGCTGCGGAACTGTCTTCAGACTTGATAGGTAGCCGGCGCGCGGTCCTTCGACGTTTTTGTCGTCTTCGAAGCAAATCGGCGAATAAAACGCATCCTTGGATCGGGAAGGCCCGGTCGGCAGCCTGATTGCGGACAAGAATGGCAATGTCTACAGCACCACGTTTCAAGGAAAGTCGGACTGCAACAGCGCCTGCGGGACGGTCTTGCCCCGGCTTTACAATCGGCGCTCTCCGTCCGGTTTGTAATGCGGATAACCGGTTATTTCAGAGCGACCTCGCGCACCATTACGTCAGCCATGGGCGCGCGGATCTCCTCGCATGCTTGTTGCTCTTGGTTTGCTTTGGCGACAAGAGGAGTGCGTCCGCCGGTAGTGTCCCTAGTTTGAATTCTTGCGGAGCCGAAGCGATGGCGGCGCGATGTCGAACGTGGCAGTGGTGGCGCCTGCGGTACGAATGGCTTTTCCGGTCAGATTGGCAACCCGCCAGTTCCTGATATCGCGCTGAATCCAGTTCTTGGCCTCCTCTCGGATCGAAGGCGGAAGGTGATCTTCGATGGCGTGAAACAGCTCCCATGCGCCGTGCTCGTAACCACGCCGGTAAGACATTTCGGGATCAAGAAATGCGCTCACAGAGCACTCCTATTCTCTCAGGATACTCCCTGTCCGCCTCAAACTTTGGTCACCCCGCGAATGTCGGATAAGATGTTCGGAGGCTCATGCATTCGCCGAATGGCCATAACCCGACGATTGCGTTCCGCGAGACCATGCGGGGACCGCGATTGTGACCGGCGAGAAACTTGTCCGAACGGTAAGTCCCTCGCCGGCCTCAGGCCCCGGCTCGAACGCTGTGTTGGCCTTAACGAACGAACACGGATTCCGCGAGCCGCAGGCTGACCTGAGTGTGTATTCCGGCAGTACTGGAATAAACCTCAGTACTGGACGACGCTGGCCTCGCGGACAGTGCCGCCATTGGCGCGCGGCACGTAGCGGATTTCCTGCATGTCCGAAGGTTGGTCGGCAGGAACCGCGTGCTGTACGCCCGGCATGGCGCCGCCGCTCCCGTTTCCGCAATCGCCATAGGTCCTGGAGAGAACCTGCGGCTTCTGGCCTTTGCCACGCGAGGTAATCTGGACACTACGCGCGCAAACGCCGTTTCCCGACATAGTCGAGACGAACGAATAGCTCTCGGCACCCGGCGGAAGCTTGCCCGCGTCGATTTCGGCCAGCCCGGGATTGGCCGCATGCGCGTCGGCATCACGGATCATCGCCGTCATCTGGCGGCCCATCTCGGCCGAAATATGGTCCATTTCCGCGAAAGGCGAATCGGGACCGAAGAACCCGACCGGCCAGCCGATGTCGAATGGTATCGCACCGTTGGCGACCACGACCTGGGGCGGAACGTCCCCGCTATATCGGATCTGCTCCACTGCGCCATCTGGCAGCCGGACGGTCATGACATGGATGTCCTGGTCGGCCGCTGCAGCGCTCAAGGCGCCGGAAAGCATCAATGCCCCGACACCCGCAAGAAAGGCTGTTCGGATAGTTCGCATGATGTATCTCCCATGTACGCGAAGATACCACCTAGTGTAACCGGAACGCCTATCAAGTAAATAGCCGTCAATCCATTGTAATTGCGACATGATGCCTTGGGAGTCATCGCTATTCATTACATTCTCGTCATCTGCCCTTGCGATTTACAGTCCGCGCCGCGGTGGACGGTGCGGGTTCGACTCAGAGAGCACGCAAGTCGCGCGTTATCCAATACAGGCCTGCGCTGACCTCTCCGTATGGGCCCAATTGCGCCGGCCGAAGGACATGAGACCAGTTGGGAGATACGCAACAAACATTGCTGCAACCGGCCCTTGAAGCCGCGAGACCGTTTTCCTACCTCCGATTGGCACTCGGAGCGGGGGAGTGCTTGGCGCGTGGCGCCAAGTGGGTTGTCCGGAAAACCTCCGCCTCCAGGGCAACGCTGCAACGAGAGGAGGCGAATCATGAACTTTTCCGATCCCTTCGAAGCTCTGTTGGGCCTGCAGAGGGCGCTGGACGCCTACCGGTCCAGCAACTGGCTCGGGTCCGGTACCAGCGGCGGGGGTGCGTTTCCGCCGATCAACGTTTTCCGCAAGGGCGACACCTTTGTGGCCGTCACCGAGGTCCCGGGCATCAAGAAATCCGACATCGACATTCAGATCGAGGGCAACACCATCCGGCTCGCGGGAACGAAATCCATCGACTACAGCGGCAAGGCGAGCATCCACCGGCGCGAGAGGCTCGCGGGTCGTTTTGATCGCGCCATCACCATTCCTGTCGAGATCGACACCGAACGCGTGAAGGCGGAATACCAGGATGGAATTCTCTCCATCAGTTTGCCGCCGCACGAGCGCGAGAAGCCGCGTTCGATCAAGATCAGCTGAGGCTGCGAGGAGGTTTTCATGGACGAGGCGCAATCACTTGCCGTGCAGCAGAAGAAGGTGATCGAAGAGGGGAAAGGCGAGAAGACCGTTCCCTCCCGCTACTACGTTCCCAATGCCGATATTTACGAGACCGACGATGCTCTTACCATCGTTCTGGAGGTTCCTGGAGTTGAGAGAAAGGACCTTAGCGTCTCACTCGAGAATGATGTGCTGCGTATCGAAGGCCAGATCGATTTTTCGAAATATGACGGTTTTGAGCCGGTCTATTCCGAATACAATGTCGGCCATTTCGCGCGGGCCTTCACACTCTCGGACAAGATCGATCCGGAAGGCATCAGTGCTGCTTCCGAGGACGGAGTGCTGACTCTGACGCTGAAGAAATCGCGCCAGGCAGCGCCGCGTCGCATAGCCATTCAGTAGAGACGAAGCGCGGCCCGCTTAACCCGCGGGCCCGCGACTCCCATCCGAGGGATGAACAGTCTCGGGCAGAATTGCCGCAGCGCGAGAACAAATCCCCGGAACCGGCTGCGTTCATTTGATCGCTTCCGAGCCCCCTTTTCTGCCATTACGGCCGATCATGGATCGCGTCGTCGAGACCACCTGCTACATGCGCGCCTAACGTCGCGGGATAAAAGCGCACCGGACAGGATTTCCGTGCGCGCGGCGGACGGGACGATTACTACTTTCAACCCGATGGGCGCTTTGCAACAGAGAATGAAGATCGTCTGTGACGTTTTCAGGCGCCATTGGCTTTGGTGATGGATCGCTGAATCCGTGTCCTGCGCGATCGTAGGGGCAGACCCGTGTGATGGCAGACGCGGGCTGGACAATTGCCGGCGCCCTCATCACCCAAAGTTTACCGGTGCCGAGATTGCCGGTGTCCGAAGACTGGGGTTAGTCTTTGTTGAGGCCTCCGCTTCTGAGGCATCGAGCGGGGTCCCGCCGACTGCGTGAAGGGGGTCGACGCGAAGGATGCCTCGCATCCCAGGGGGAAACCACATGGGAAAGCTGACGACGACTCTGCTCACAGGCGCAGCGCTGATCGCACTTTCGGCTGCGCCGGCCGGAGCCACCCCCGCGCTACTCATCAAGCACGGGCTCAAAGTGGTCTCCAGCACGGTCCACTATAAGACCGATATCAATAATTCAGGTACGACTGTGGTCACACTGACGCTTCCGAGTGAAACTTTCACCGGAAACCGCAGCAGCATGTACAAGAAAACGAAGGATCTCACTCCGGGAGAGGTCTGGCTGAGCCTGACGGCAAACGGCAACCATTGTTCCAACGCCGTAGGAAAGAACGGACAGAAGGCACGTTTCTCCAAGGACCACAATGCGAAGATCAAGGCGTATACATACAAATCGCCGGGTACGCATACCTATTTCACAAGCAAGGGCGCAACGGGCCATTGCACCGGTACCCTGACTTTGTATGCGCCGGCCTATGAGCTGAAAAGCAAGACAGCTACGGCCGATGCCTTTGACGGGTATGATGCCATCAGATTTACCACGACTACAACCACCACCGGAACAAAGCACAGGAAGCACAAGAACATGTTTGAATTCAGGGCCAAGGAGCCCTGGACGATTAACATCGAGTGATTGACGAAGCTCGTGGACCAATCGCAGGTTCCACTTGAATGTAAAATTGGGGCCGGCGAGATCTGTCGGTCCCGTTTTTTCGTTATTCTCACGGTCTGGCTTTGGCAGGCAGATTCCGGCTGCGCCATACTGGCGAACAGACAGATCGGGCATTTCAGGTGAAAATAAAGTCGTCGGGATCGACGGGAACTGCGGTGCACGGGCCCATGGTGGGCGAAATGCGATCAGCTGCGCCGCCGGGACGGCCCGCGCGGAGCCCGGCGCCGGTCCATCTGTACGAAGTCGGCCTGTCTGCCGCGGCGATGTCCTTTCATACGGCCGCGATCGAGGCGCTGCGCGAATGTACGACGCTTGCACCAAACCACGCGCCGGCATGGCGAAAATTGGCCGAGTTGCTGCGCCTTGCAAAGGAAGATGCCGAAGCCGACAGGGCCGATGCAGCGGCGCAAGCCCATTCGAACGTAAAATGGAAGAAAGGATTGGACGAACGCAATTCCGTACAATTGCAGAAGGCCGAACGAAAGCTGCTTGCGCCGCTCAAGAATAAGTCGGCAGAGGACGCCGCTGCAATGCTTCGCGAGCACCTCGTGGCGAACCCGCTGGACGCGGTCGCGATGCGCTGGCTGGCGCGTCTGGAGGCGCGAAGCGGCGATCACATCACCCAGCGATCACTTCTTCAGCGCGCGCTGGACGTTTGCCCCTGCTACATTGCCGCGGCCGAGGACTATACCGAATTGCTGGTGGATCTGCATGAATATGCGGCAATCGAAGAGACGCAACGGCTGGTCACCAAATCACCCGACAATCCGCGTTACAGATTTCTCCATGCACACGCGCTGATGGATGCCGGCAAGGTCGGCGCTGCAACAGAGGTTCTCACCGGATTGCTGCGCGAAACCCCGAATGCCGTGGAGTACTGGCTGCTCTATGGGAACGCGCTGCGCATGATCGGCCGGCGGGAAGAAGCCGTCCAGGCTTATCGAAAATGCCTGCAACTTCAGCCACAGACGGGCGAAGCCTGGTGGGGCCTGGCCGAGCTGAAGGACAAGGTGCTGACTTCGAACGACGTCGCCGAGATGCAGGCACAACTCGACGAGCAGGCGCTGGCATCCGAATCCAGGATGGCCATGTTTTATGCACTGGGACAGACCCTGGAGCGCGCAGGCGAGTACGCGGCGAGCTTTGCTGCCTATGAGGAAGGGGCACGCGAATTCTCGGCACTTGAGGACAAGAAGCCCAAGAACACCGACATGCAAGACGATTCGGCGCTCCGCATTCGGCGAGTAAAAACGGTATTCAGCCGCGAGAACTTCACCTCCAAATTGCTGCAAGCCAGGGCTGTTTCATCCGACATTCCCATTTTTGTGCTTGGAATGCCACGAGCCGGCTCGACGCTCGTGGAGCAGATCCTGGCAAGCCACAGCCAGGTGGAAGGCATAGGCGAGCGTTCGCTGATCGGCGATATCAAACGCGGGCTGGCGCTCAGCCGGATGCTGGTGACGCGCAATGCCTATCCCGAATGCGTCCTCGATCTTGCAGCGGATCGGCTCGCCGCCCTGGGCGCGCGTGTCATTGAGGAGTCGCGAAACTACCGGACGACGGGCCGGCCCTTCTTCGTAGACAAGCGACCTTGGAACTGGCTGGACGTCGGGCTGATCCATCTCATGCTGCCGCAGGCGAAATTTATCGATATACGTCGCGAGCCGATGGCTGCGTGCTTTGCCATGTACAAGCAGCTGTTGCCCATAAAAGGCTGCTATTTTTCCTACGATCTGAAGGAAGTGGCCCGCTACTACAAGAGATATGTGGACCTGATGGATCACTGGCAGAAAGTCCTGCCCGGCCGCGTTCATTTCCTCCAATACGAACGCCTGGTGGAGGATACGGAAAACGAAGTCCGGCGCATGCTCGATTATTGCGGACTGCCGTTCGAAGAAGGCTGCCTCCGCTTCTGGGAAGTGGATCGCGCGATTGTGACACCGAGCGCGGAACAGGTCCGCCGTCCGATCTATCGCAGCGCATTGGAGCAATGGCGCAATTTCGAGCCCTGGCTCGGTCCGCTGAAGGAAGCTCTGGCCGAGACCCTTGAAACGTGAACGGCGAATGATGGACGTTTCGGACTCGCTGCTATCATCGTCGCCTGCGGTCGCGGCAGAGGCGGCTTCTTCGCCGCCCGTGATGTACGAACGTGCACTGACCCTCGCCGCCATGGGGCTCTTCAAGCCGGCGATCAGCGCGCTGCGCGAGGTTACCCGCCGCGCACCTGAACATGGTCCGGCCTGGCAGAAGCTCGCCGGCTTGCTTCGTCTGGCAGGCAAGGACACTGAGGCACATGCCGCAAGTGCACGTGCCACCGCTCTGTCGCCGCGGTGGCCCGCAGCCAAAGAGGAGCGGACGGCGGCGGAGATCGAGGCTGCGGAGCAGGCGCTGCATGAACACCTTGCAAGATTGGCGACAGCCAGGGAGCAATGGGAGGCGATGCAAGAGCACCTGGTCTGCCATCAAACAGATGTGGCGGCCATGCGCCTGCTCGCCTGTATGGAACGGAGCCGCGACAACATGTTTGTCGCGCACAGCTTGTTCGGACGCGCGCTGGATCTCGCGCCCGACTATCACGGCGCGCGGGAGGATTTGGTTTCCGTTTTGCGCGTGCTGTCCAGGGACGCACAGGCCGTGGCGCAAACCGCTCGTCTCCTCGCGCAGGCGCCGGACGATGTCAACTACCGCGTGATGCATGCCGACGCGCTGCGCAATATCGGCGATATGGAAGGCGCCATCTCAATCCTCGAACAGCTGGTTGAGGAAAATCCCACCTTTGCGCGGCTCCGCTGTATCTATGCGCGTGTGCTTCGCTTCGCGGGCCGCCGGGAAGAGAGCGCGCGACAATACCGCAAGGCGCTCGAACTGCACCCGGGACTGGGCATGGCCTATTCGGGACTCGCCAAACTTCGCGGCGACTATCTTGGTTCCGACGACGTCGTTGCGATGCGCGAACATCTGCGCGAGAAGAGCCATGACGAAGACGACGACAGCCGTGAGCGGATTCAATTCGCGTTGGGTCAGACGCTCGAAAAAATGGGCGATTACGGCGGCAGTTTCGCAGCCTATGAAGCGTGTGCCGCATTGGCGAAGGATCCGGATTACGACCCGGCCGACGATATTCGCGAAATGCGCCGCCGCTGTGCGGTCTTCACCTCGCGAACCATCGCCAGATGCGCCACGCCGAGAGCAGACTCGCCGACACCCATCTTTGTGGTGGGAATGCCGCGTGCTGGCTCAACGCTGGTCGAACAGATTCTGGCGAGCCATAGCCGCGTCGAAGGCACGATGGAGCTTCCCGCGCTTCCCGCGATTGTCGATCAGCTCTCGCACAGCAGGCTGCTGATAACGCGGCAAGCCTACCCCGAAATCGTGACGAGCCTCACCCCCGAGCAGCTCGCGGAACTTGGCGAGGGCTACATTCGCGAAGCCGGCGCATACCGCAAGACCAATCTTCCTTATTTCGTCGATAAGCGCCCGTGGAACTGGCTTGAAGCGGGCTTTATCCGGATGATCCTGCCGCACGCGAAGATCGTCGATGTCCGGCGCGAACCCATGGCCGCCTGTTTTGGAATGTACAAACAGAACATGGATCAGGCCCGTTTTGCAAACGACTTTGGCCACCTTGCGCGGTATTACACGGAGTATGTGAGCACGATGAGTCATTACGACGAGGTGATGCCGGGGCACATTCACCTTGTCCACTACAGACAGCTCGTAGAAGACACCGAGGCAGAGATCCGGCGGCTGCTTGATTATTGCGGTCTCCCCTTCGAGGGTGGTTGCCTTCGCTTCTGGGAGACCGAACGTGCCGTTGCGACGCCAAGTGCCGAACAGGTGCGGCGCCCGATCTTTCGCGAGGGGCTGGAGCAATGGCGGAATTTCGAGCCTTGGCTTGGTCCGTTGAAAGAAGCCCTGGAGAAGGCAGCGGCCGAGTCCGCCCCGTCCCAGCCGGAAAGCTACGATCGTGCGCTGATCCTGGAGGCGATGAGCGTGCATGAACACGCCATGAAAGAGTTGCAGGCCCTCACCAAGCGCGTTCCGACACATCCTGGCGCGTGGAAAAAGCTTGCCGAACTGCTGCGCCTCGCCGGCAAGAACAAGCCCGCGGACGAGGCCGAAGCGAAGGCGCTTCGTTACGCCGGCGAGGCGACAAACTGGCGGCCGAGCCGCGATGCGCGGACGCCAGAACAGTTGGAAGCCGGCAAGAGCGCCCTCGAGAGCTCGTTCGCCCGCAAGGATCGCACCGGACAGACCGCGGCGCTTCGGGAGCACCTGGCGAAAAATCCCACGGACGCAGCGGCGGCCAGTCTGCTCTCGGATCTTGAATCGCTGGACGGCGACGAGTTCACAGCCATTGCACTTCTGGAACGCGCGCTGGAGCTCGCACCCTCCTGGCGGGCGGCGCGGCACGACCTCGTCAGAAAACTGGTAAACCAGCGCGAATTTGTCCGCGCACTGAACCACGCCGCCGTCTTGACGCGCGACTCACCCGACGATCCGATCGAGTCGATTGTTCGCGCCGACCTACTGGAAAGCTCCGGCAAAATCTCAGAAGCCGTGGCACTCATGGAGAAGGTGTTGCAGCTGCACCCGCGCCGCCCGACTTTGTGGGTCAGGTATGGGGTGTTATTGCGTGATGCCGGCCGGCGCGAAGAGGGTGCCCGCGCCTTCCGGACGTGTCTGGAAATCGCGCCGACAATGGGTGACGCCTACGCCGCTCTCGCCGACCTGAAGGGCAGTTATCTGACCGACGCAGACATCAAGACCATGCGCGCGCACCTCGCAGACCCCAGTCTCGATCCTGCAAGCCGCATGCGCATGCACTACGCGCTCGGCCAGGCATTAGAGAGGGCTCGCGATTTTTCAGGAAGTTTTTCTTCCTATCGGAGCGCCGCAAGACTGACCCGCGGCTCCTTCCTGGCCAGGGCCGAAGCCTATGACGAAAACAAAGCCGCCGAGCAGGTGCACCGCATAAAGCAATTCTTTACCGCGCGCGTCCTGTCCCGGCCGGCCGCCGCCACGACAGCGTCTGCCCGTGTCACGCCGATCTTTGTCGTCGGCATGCCGCGGGCGGGCTCCACACTTGTCGAACAGATCCTCGCCAGCCACAGCAAAGTGGAAGGCACGCGCGAGCTGCCGGTCATCGCCCACATGGTCCGCGATATCGCGTCGGGGCGCCTGATCGCCGATCCGAATGCCTATCCGGGCTGTCTGAAAGGTATGACCCAGGCCGAACTCGCGCTTCTTGGAGAGCGTTTTTTCGAACGCGCGAGCGCCTTTCGCCACACCGACCGTCCCTACTTCGTGGACAAACGCCCCTGGAACTGGTTGGACGCGGGCTTCATTCACCTGATCCTGCCGCACGCAAAGATCATCGACATCCGGCGGGAGCCGATGGCGGCCTGCTTTGCGATGTACAAGCAGCAGCTGCCGAGGGACGCTGCCTTTTCCTATGACCTTCGCGATCTCGGTCATTATTACAACCTGTATGTCGGTCTGATGGAGCACTGGAAAGAAGTGATGCCGGGCCGAATTCATTTTGTGCAGTACGAGCGGCTGATCGATGAGACGGAACACGAAATCCGCCACATGCTGGACTATTGTGGACTGTCGTTCGAGGAAACGTGCCTGCGCTTCTGGGAGACAAACCGCGCCGTTTCGACGCCCAGCGCCGAACAGGTGCGCCGCCCCATCTATAAGGATGCTGTGGAGTTGTGGCGGAATTACGAACCCTGGCTCGGCCCGCTCAAGGCCGCCCTCGCCGAGCCTCCCCTTGCGTAAAACCGTAGCACCGTTGATTTCATTTGAGAAACACCACGGACCGCAAGCGGCGAGTGGAGGCGGGCGGGCAAGACCCTGCGCGCGGACTGTAAGAGCCTTGCAAAAGTGACCAAGGCCAATTGAGTGGCTGGAGCGGGTGAAGGGAATCGAACCCTCGTCATCAGCTTGGAAGGCTGTTGCTCTACCATTGAGCTACACCCGCATATGGCACTCACAGAGCAGATATCGGCCGGCGTGCCGACCGAACTGCGCGAACCAACGCTCAGCCCTCCTTCGCCCTTCGGGCTCCGGCGCGGAAGCCTTCGCTCGCTTCGCACGAGCATCAAGGCTGGCTTGCCGAGCCGTAGCTCGCCAAGCGAGCGAAGGCTGGTGGGGGAAGTAGGACTCGAACCTACGAAGGCTTAGCCAGCGGATTTACAGTCCGCCCCCTTTGCCGCTCGGGACATTCCCCCGGAAACCGGAAACCCGCGAGGCGCCAAAACCCCGCGGGCGGGCGGATATCATCCAATCGCGGCAAGGTGTCAATAGAACCCGCCAAGCCCTTGCGCAGGCCCGCGGAATTCCGGCCGCGAGGGTTTGCTTTTGCTGCCGGACGGGTTCAATGGGGCGATGACGCGCAGGCCAAATCCGAACCGCTCCGGGGAGAAAAACGTCCTCTGGCTTTACGGCATCCATGCCGTGCGGGCAGCGCTCGAAAACCCGCACCGCAAATGCCGCCGCGCCGTGCTGACGCAGACGGCCGCGGGCCATATCGGAGAGCGGGTGCTGCGCGGGATCGATGTGCAGATCGTGGGTGCGGACGAGGTGTCGCGCATTCTTCCTCCCGGTGCGGTCCACCAGGGCGTGGCGCTCGCCTGCGATCCCCTGCCCCGCCGCGATCTCGACGAAATCACCGCCGGCGAAGCCCGCAAGATCGTGGTCGTGCTCGACCAGATTTCCGATCCGCAGAATGTCGGCGCGATCCTGCGCTCGGCTGCGGGTTTCGACGCTGCGGCCGTCATCGTCCAGGACCGCCACGCGCCGCCGGAATCGGGCGCCCTCGCCAAGGCAGCCTCCGGCGCGCTCGATATCGTGCCCTATCTGCCGGTGGTGAACATCGCGCGCGCGCTCGAGCAATTGGGCGACGCGGGCTTCTGGCGCATCGCGCTCGGGCAGGGTTCAGGCCGCGCGCTCGCCGATGCGATGGCCGCCGGCAACGTCGTGCTGGTGCTGGGCTCGGAGGGCGCGGGCATCCGCCATCTCGTACGCGCGCGCTGCGACGACACGGCGTCGATCCCGATCGGTCCGCGGATGGAGAGCCTCAACGTCTCCAACGCCGCCGCGATCGCGCTCTACGAATGCCGGCGTAGCAAGTAGATTTGACCACAGAGAGCACAAAGAACACGAAGCAAGAATCCCGCGTCTCCGGCGCGCAACCATTCTTTGGATGTCTTTGTGCTCTTCGTGTTCTTTGCGGTAAAACAACTTTCCTTAGTCCATCGCCGCGATGACGTTGCGGCCACCGTAATTCTCGATGAAGACGAGGACCTTGTAGCCGCGCGCGAATTGCGGCCGGCCGTCGGCGTCGCGCAGCACGAGGCCGTCATTGCTCATCGTGCCGCTGTTGTCGATCACGAAGCGCGGCATGGCGCCGCGATATTGCGAGCGGATCAGGTCGAACAGCGTGCGCGCGGCGCCCGGCGAAAGGTGGATGCAGCCCGCGCTGGCGCGCCGCCCGAGCATCGCCACATCCGATCCCGTCGCGCTGTGGATCGCCAGCCCCGTCGCATTTCCGTCCCGGATCCAGTTGAAGAACATCGCGTAAGGCATGGGCTGATGCCATTCCGACGACACGTGATGGATGTAGAAACGATCGGGATCGAGTTCGTAATAGCCGGCTGGCGTGTGAGTCGTCATCCGCTCGCCGGTGGAGTCGGTTTCGACGCGCTCGCGCCCCGTCGATACCGGCCAGTCATAAAGGAAGGCCAGATCGCCATTCCGCCCCTTGCGGAACACATACATCTGTTGCGCCCAGGGGCCGCTCGCCGCCTTGCTCACATAGAGGAACAGCTTGAAATCGTCGTACAGTTCCTGGGTCAGATTGTCCTTGAGCCGTTCCTCGACCCGCACGACCTCGCCTCTGGTCGGCGACGGCACGTTCGGCTGCTGTTCGCGCGGCGAAGTCGCGGGATGGGACGCCGGGGGTTCTGTCTGCTCAACCGGAGCCGGCGAACTGGGCGGGGCCGGCGGTGTGGTGACATCGCTGTTGTAAGGCGGAAGCGGCCTTTGATGTTCGGGGGCGGGCCGGAACCAGGAGAATTCCAGCCGCGGCGGCGGCAGCTGGCGCGGCTGGTACGAAACCACCAGTCCCAGCACGAGCACCGAAGCTGCGGCCAGATAAAGGGCACCAAAGGGTTTCGCTGCGGTCATGGACCTGCACAATCACGTCAACGGATTGTAAACCATCCGGGGCGGCACTCGCCGCAATCCCTGACGGACAGTTAACAGGATCGCTCAATTTCTGCTTCCGGATCAACACTTTATTAATGATTGCTTGTCGCATGGCGGTTGGAGGTTCCTCATGAGCCCGCTCAGGCCCCGCTCGCATCTCGCCACCCATGAGGTGACAAATCAGCCGCCGCCGCTCGAGAACTTCAATCTTTTCGAGACGGATGTGGCGCTTGGCGAGGCCGTCGCGCGCGCCGGCGGGGCACAGCACCGCGACCGGCTGGCTGCATTCGGCGCAAGCGCGGGCTCGGGCGAGACGGCGCAATGGGCCAGGGATGCCAACGCCTTTCCGCCCCGGCTTGCCGCCTTTGACCGCTTCGGCCGTCGGCTCGACGAGGTCGAATTCCACCCCGCCTGGCACGCGCTGATGAAGCTCGGGCTTGAGGCCGGCGTCTCCGGCGCGGCCTGGAGCGGTGTGCCCGCGGGACATGTGCTGCATGCGGCGCTGGAATTCCTGATGGCGCAGGCCGAACCGGGCGTGTGCTGCCCCATGACCATGACTTATGCCTCCGTCGCCGCGCTGCGCCATCAGCGCGATGTCGCCGCGCAATGGCTGCCGCGCATTCTCTCCTGCAGCTACGACCCGTCCTCGCAGCCGGTCGCCGCGAAATCCGGCGTCACCATCGGCATGGCGATGACGGAAAAACAGGGCGGCTCGGATGTACGTACCAATACCACCCGCGCCGTGCCCGCGGACGAGCGCGGTCTCGGCGAAGTCTATTTGCTCACCGGCCACAAATGGTTCTGCTCGGCGCCGATGAGCGACGCCTTTCTCACGCTCGCTTATACCGACAAGGGCCTCAGCTGTTTCCTCGCGCCGCGCTGGACGCCGGATGGCGCGCGCAATGCGATCGACATCATGCGGCTCAAGGACAAACTCGGCGACCGCGCCAATGCGTCGGCTGAAATCGAATATCACGGCGCTTATGCGGTGATGATCGGCGAAGAGGGCCGCGGGGTGCGCACCATCCTCGACATGGTGCACCACACGCGCCTCGACTGCGCCATCGCGCCAGCCGCCTATATGCGCCAGGCGTTGTCGCAGGCGCTATGGCATGCGGCGCACCGGGCGGCCTTTCAGAAGAAACTGATCGATCAGCCGCTGATGCGCGCCGTGCTGGCCGATCTCGCAATCGAATCCGAAGCCGCGACGGTTCTGGTGTTTCGTGTGGCGCAAAGTTTCGATGACGCCGAGCCGATGGCGGCGGCGTTTTCGCGCATCGCCACGCCGATCGCCAAATACTGGCTGAACCGCCGGGTGGTGAACTTCGTCTATGAAGCGATGGAAGTGCATGGCGGCGCTGGCTATGTCGAAGAAAGCGTGATGCCGCGCATCTTCCGGCAATCGCCGCTCAATTCCATCTGGGAAGGTTCCGGCAACGTCATCTGCCTTGACGTATTGCGGGCCATGGCGCGCCAGCCCGACAGCGTTGCCGCATTCGTGCAGGAACTGGAGAGCGCGCAAGGCGCTTATCCTGCACTCGATTCCACAGTCACACGGATAAAAGACCGCCTCGTTCAGTCGCCGGCGGAGGAACATGCGCGCGGGATTGTCGAAGACATGGCCGTCGCGTTGCAGGCGGCGCTTCTCGTGCGTCATGCACCGTCCGCCATCGCCGATGCGTACTCTGCCGCGCGCCTCGCCGACCGCCCCGCCTTCGCCTATGGCGCTTCGACGGCAAGGATCGACGTGGACTCCATCCTTTCCCGCGCCATGCCGGTGCTCTGATGGCGTCGCAACCCACTTGACTCATACATATCTCTCCGGTTATTGATCGACAAATAACCGGAGAGTTATAGGTTGCAGTGCCCCAGCGCCACGACATCCTGTTCAGTACTCTCGCCGATCCGACAAGGCGGGCAATCTTCGAGCGGCTGTGCCGCGAAGGCGAGCAGACCGTCGCTGCGCTGACGGATCGCGCCGGCGTGTCCCAGCCCGCAGTTTCCAAGCATCTTCGATTCCTCAAGCAGGCGGGCCTGGTGCGAAACCGCCATGAAGGCCGGCAGACGCATTACAGTGCGCAGCTCAGTGCGCTTGCTCCGCTGATCGATTGGACGAGCCAGATGGCCGGCTTCTGGCAAAGCCGTTTCGACCGCCTCGAAGATCTTCTGAGAAGGATGGATCAGTGAGCCAGCCCGCGACCGAAACGCGTTCCGTCGTCGTCGAACGCGAGATCGCCTATCCGCCGGAGAAAATCTGGCGCGCGCTTACCCAGCCACATTTGATCGCGGAGTGGCTGATGGCGAACGACTTCAGGCCGGAAATGGGCCACCGCTTCGAGCTCCGCGGCGACTGGGGCAGTGTCGAATGCCAGGTCCTGGAACTCGAGCCGAACCGGACGCTTTCTTACAGCTGGGGTGCGATGGGCCTGGTGAGCATCGTCACCTGGACACTGACGCCTATGGGCACGGGCACCCACCTGCGCATGGAGCATTCGGGCTTCCCGCCGGATCGGCAGCGCGCCTTTTACGGCGCCCAGCAGGGCTGGCGGAAATACATCACAAATATGGAACAGATCCTGGCGCGCGTGGATGCGCAGTGAATGTAGCAAACGGAGGAACATCCATGAAAATCAAAGTGACAAGTTTATATGTGGACGATCAGGACAAGGCGCTCAACTTCTACACCGAAGTGATGGGTTTCACCAAGAAAACCGATTTCAGCAAAGGGCCGTATCGCTGGCTGACCGTGGCCTCGCCTGACCAGGCGGACGGCATCGAGCTACAGCTCGCGCTCAACAACAATCCGGCGGCCAAAACCTATCAGGAGGCCATGTTCCAGCAGGGGCAGCCCGCGATCATGTTCTTTACCGACGACATCAAGGGCGAGTATGAGCGCATCACGTCGCGCGGCGCCGAGTTCAAAATGCCGCCGACGGACGTCACCGGCTCGACCATCGCCCAGCTCAACGACACCTGCGGCAACCTCGTGCAGATCACCCAGCTGGCGCGGTGGTAGGGGGATTGCCAGCCAGAACTGCACACTAATTTGTCATCCTCGCGAAAGCGGGTGCCCGGCAGCAAGGTCTATCCCGAGGAGACTGCGATCTGGGTTCCCGCCTGCGCGGGAATGACACAACGGGAGAATACCCCAATTCCTTGCGGTCGCCAGATGTGCTAGCTTCCCGGACATGAAGACAAGCGGATCGCAGAAAAGCCTGTCACCTTCCGAGCAGATCGATGCGCGGATCAGGGAACTTGGCGACTGGCGTGGCGAAATGCTCGGCCGGCTCCGGGCGCTGATCAGGGAAGCCGTTCCCGGCGTTGTCGAGGAGTGGAAGTGGCGCGGCGTTCCGGTGTGGTACCACGACGGAATGATCTGCACCGGCGAGACTTACAAGAACGCCGTGAAGATGACCTTCGCCAAAGGCGCTGCGCTTAAGGACCCTGCGGGCCTGTTCAATTCGAGCCTCGAGGGGAACGTAAGGCGCGCCATTGATTTCCACGAAGGCGAGAAGCTCAACGAAAAGGCGTTGAAGACCCTCATCCACGCCGCCGCGGCTTTGAACAAGGCCAAGGATTGAACCACAAAGCACGCGCAGAGCTCTTTGTGGTCAATCCGTTTTACGAACTATCCAAACTTTCCCGATCTCGGGAAGCCGCGGGGCGGGAGGCGGCCGGATTGGGCGCGGGCGCCTTTCCATTCCTTGAGATCGGAGGCCGACCAGGTGCGGCCATTGGCATCGCGCAGGCCCTCTTTCCACGCAAAACAGCGCGCATCGAGCAGATGCCCATCCTTGTAGCGCTGCAGAATGACGCCGCGTCCGCGCGCCAGTTCCGGCACTTCGCTCAGCGGAAATAGCAGCAATTTGCGGTTCTCGCCGATCACCGCGACGAAATCGCCTTCGACAAACGTACAAACGCCCGCCTCCGTGCCCGCCGGCACATTCATTACCTGTTTGCCGGAGCGCCTTAGCGCCACCGCATCGTCTTCACTGGTCACGAAACCCTGGCCTGACGACGCGGCAAGCAGCAGCTTGCGGCCGTCGCGATGCACGAACATCGACACAATATCGGCTTCCGGCGGGAGGTCGATGAAGGTGCGAATCGCTTCGCCATTGCCGCGGCCGCCGGGAAGCCTGGCGCAATCAAGCGTGAAGAAACGCCCATCAGTCGCGAACAGCATCAGCTTGTCGGTCGTTTCGGCGTGAAGCCAGAAACGGCTGCGGTCGCCCTCGCGGTATTTGATCGCGTCGCTCGGCTCCTGATGCCCCTTGAAGGCGCGCAGCCAGCCCTTCTCGGAACAAACAACCGTAATCGGCTCGCGCTCGACCATCGCTTCCATCGCATCAGCTTCCGCGGCGATGTCCGGTGGCGCGGCAAAGGTGGACCGCCGTTTGCCGATCACGGTCTTGAGCCCGAATTTCTCGTCGATCGCGCTCACCTCTTCGGCAAGCCGCGCGGAGAGAAGTTTCTGGGAACCGAGCAGCTTGCGAAGATCCTTCTGCTCGGCCGTCAGCGCCTCGTGCTCCTTGCGGATCTCCATCTCTTCCAGCTTGCGCAAGGCGCGCAGCCGCATGTTGAGAATGGCCTCGGCCTGCACCTCGGTGAGGCTGAACGCCTTCATCAATTTCGGCTTCGGCTCATCCTCATTGCGGATGATGCGGATGACCTTGTCGAGATTGAGATAGACTGCGAGATAGCCTTCGAGCACTTCGAGACGGGCGGCGATCTTTTCGAGACGGTGCTGCGTGCGCCGCTTCAGCACATCGCGGCGATGCGCGAGGAAGGCGAGCAGAACTTCCCTGAGACTCATCACCCGCGGCACGAGCCCGCCGTCCAGCACATTCATGTTGAGCGGAATGCGCGTTTCGAGATCAGTCAGCCGGAACAATTGTTCCATCATCAGCTCGGGATCGACGGCGCGGTTCTTCGGCGTCAGCACGACTCGTATGTCGTCGGTCGATTCATCGCGGACATCATCGAGCAGAGATAATTTCTTCTGCTCGATCAGTTCGGCCATACGCTCGATCAGCTTGGCCTTCTGCACCTGATAAGGCACCTGATCGACCACGATCTGCCAAGCACCGCGCGGCCCGTCGATTTTTTCCCAGCGCGCGCGCACGCGAAAGCTGCCGCGTCCGGTGCGATAGGCCTCTGCGATGGTGGCGCGGTCATCGACGATGACGCCACCGGTGGGGAAATCCGGTCCCTTGATGTGCTTGAGAACTTTCGATTCCGAAAGCTCGGGATTGTCGATCAGCGCCAGCAGCGCCGCGCAGATTTCGCCTGCATTGTGCGGCGGAATCGAAGTCGCCATGCCGACGGCGATGCCGCTCGCACCATTGGCGAGCAGATTGGGAAAGGCCGCCGGAAGAACAACCGGTTCGCGGTCCGCACCGTCGTAATTCGGACGGAAATCGACCGCGTCCTCGTCAAGGCCTTCGAGCAGTGCCTGTGCAACGGGCGTGAGTCGGCTCTCGGTGTAACGCATCGCGGCGGGGTTATCGCCGTCGACATTGCCGAAATTGCCCTGCCCTTCAACCAGCGGATAGCGCGATGCGAAATCCTGCGCGAGGCGCACCAGCGCGTCATAAACCGCCTGATCGCCATGCGGATGAAACCGGCCGATCACATCGCCCACCACGCGGGCGCATTTCTTGAATCCGGCCGGCGGATTGAGGCCCAGCTCGCGCATCGCATGCAGCAGCCGCCGGTGCACGGGCTTGAGCCCATCGCGCACATCGGGAAGCGCACGCTGCGTGATGGTGGAGAGCGCATAGGCGAGATAGCGCTCGCTCAGTGCTTTGTTCAGCGGCGCAGGACGGATTTCGTCGGATATTTCGCTCATGTGAAGTCCGGAACGGGGCGAGAAACAATTACGCCGATTCGCGGCCGGCAAGCGCATCGAGGCGCAGCCGAGCGGCGGGAATCTGTCGCTGATGGGGTCCTAACACGCGGTCGAGCAGGAAATATCCCGTGAGCCGCAGTCCGGCCACAATATCGTTTCCACCGGCCACCGCATCGCGCGCATCGATCAGAAAGGCCGGAAGTTCGAAAAGACGCGCGCGCCACGGCGCGCCGGCTCCGGACGACACGGCGCGTCCGGATTTGGGCGAGACGTAGCGAAGATCGTTTGTTTGGCCGGTGGCGGCGCAACGCGCAAGATCGAGTCCGAAGCCCAATGCATCGAGCACGCCCATTTCCCAGCGGACATAAAGCGGAGCCCAATCCAGGAACTCCCCGGTCGCGATGGCATCGAGAAGTATTTCGGCGGCGGCGTAGACCGGCGCATGGGGCTCGCGTTCGGGCAGCACTTCGCGCGCGATGGACGCAAAGGCATTGAGGCCGATCAGCGAATCCCTGCTCTCGAAGATTGCACCTGTCCGCTCGCGGCGAAGTTCGATGGCAAAACTGCCGAGATGCTCCGACAGCCGCGCGCGCCACACGACACTCAGCGCGTTGCCGGGCAGCAGCGCCGATTTGAGCCGCCGCGAGGCGCCGCCATGCACAAGCCCGAGATGACGGCCGTGATCGCGGGTCAGCGTTTCAAGAATGATATCGCTCTCGCCATGCCGCCGGGCGGCGAGCACGATGGCATCGTCAGCCCATTCCATGCGCCGGACTCATTCCTCCGGACAATCCAGACCTATCGCGGTCAGACGCTCGCGTTCCTCGGACCAGTTCTCGCGCAGCTTCACATACAGAAACAAATGAACGCGCCGTTCGAACAATTGTTCAAGCTCGGCGCGCGCGGCAGCACCGATCGCCTTGATCATGCGCCCCCCCTGCCCCAGCACGATCGGCCTCTGGCTGTCGCGCGCCACATAAATCGTCTGTTCGATGCGCACGCTGCCGTCCTTCCGCTCTGTCCATTTGTCTGTTTCGACGGTCGTGGCATAAGGCAGCTCGTCATGCAGTTTCATATAGAGCTTTTCGCGCGTGATCTCCGCGGCGAGCAGCCGCGAGGGAACATCGGCGGCCTGATCGGCGGGATAGAGCCAGGGGCCTTCCGGCATGCGTTCCGCGCACCAGTCGCGCACGTCGCTGACGCCGTCGCCGTTCAGCGCCGAGATCATGAACACGCGGGCGAAAACCGATGGATCATGAAGCGTCTCCACCAGCGGCAGGAGCCGTTCATGGGCAATGGCATCGACCTTGTTGAGCAGCAGGACGGCGTTGCCGCGGCCCGAACGGCGCAAATCCGCAATGATCGAAAGCGCGTCCGCGGCTGCGCCGCTTTCGGCGCGCGCGGCCCCCGGCGCATCGACCAGCAGCAGCACGGCATCGGCTTCGGCTGCACCGGTCCAGGCAGCACGCACCATGGCGCGGTCGAGAAGCCGCTTGGGCCGGAATATGCCCGGCGTGTCCATGAAAACAATCTGCGTGTTGCCGTCGATCGCCACACCGCGCACGCGCATGCGCGTCGTCTGCACCTTGGGCGTGACGATGGAAACTTTCGTCCCCACAAGACGATTGACGAGCGTGGATTTGCCCGCATTGGGCGCGCCGATCACCGCCGCAAACCCGCAGCGCGTCACAGCACCGCTCACCCGCCATCCTCACGCGATATGGCGGTCAGTTCTTCCTTGCGCCCAAGCTGATCGAGCATCGCTTTTGCTGCCGCCTGCTGCGCCTCGCGCTTCGAGCGGCCTTCGCCGAGCGCGGTGCTCTCGCCCGCCACGCTGACCTCCACGACAAAATGCGGCGCGTGATCAGGACCTTCGCGCCGCACCAGGCGGTATTCGGGTGCGCCGCGTGCCGCGCGCGACCGCGACTGGGCCCATTCCTGAAGCATCGTCTTGGGGTCGCGCATATCGTCGCTTAATTCGGCAAAAGCGCGCTCCCAGTGCCGCGCGATGAAATTGCGCGCCGGTTCGAATCCGGCGTCGAGATAAAGCGCGGCGATCAGCGCCTCGCAGGTGCCGCCGAGAATGGCCGTCTTCTGCCGCCCGCCGCTTGCAGCCTCCGACGAAGCCAGGACCATGTGCTCGGAAAGCCCCATCGATTCCGCGGCCGCCGCACAGGCTTCGCCGCGCACCAGCGCATTGTATTTCAGCGCAAGCAGCCCTTCGGGATCTTCAGGGTAGGCACTGAACAGCATCTGCGCGATCACCAGACCGAGCACGCGATCGCCCAGAAATTCCAGCCGCTCGTTGGAGGCGATGGAGCTTGCGCTGGCATGGGTGAGCGCCCGCTCCAGCAGTTTCCTGTCGGCGAAAACATGTCCGAGCTTCTTCTCCAGCTCGGCAAGGCGGGCAGGCTCAGTCAATGAGAGTCAGGATGCGGTTGTAGCGGATGGCCGTGGGCCAGGTCCATGGTTCGTACCAAACCGCGCTGTCATTGATGGAAAAGAAGATGATCACCGCCCTGCCCTCGAGGTCCTGGGCCGGAACATAACCCACATCGGCGCGGCTGTCGGCGGAATTGTCCCGGTTGTCGCCCATCATGAAGTAATGCCCGGGCGGCACCACATAGACCGGTGTGTTGTCGCTCGGTCCGTTCTGGATGCAATCCAGCACGAAATAGCTTTTGCCGCCCGGCAGCGTCTCGCGATAGCGCGGCACATGATAAAACCCGTCCGGCCCCGCATCGGTTGCCATCGGGCACGGCGGCTCGGCCGTGACAAAATCGGCGACGCGCACCTTGGGGACCGCCTTGCCGTTCAGCCAGAGCTGGCCGCCGATCATCTGCACACGGTCGCCGGGCAGCCCGATCACGCGCTTGATGAAATCCTTCATGTAATCGGGTGAATCGGGATTGGGCATCTTGAACACCACCACATCGCCGCGATGGGGGCTCGAGCCGAAAATCCGCCCCGGAAACGGCGGAATGCCGAACGGAAAGGAATAGCGGCTGTAGCCATAGGCGAATTTCTCGACGAACAGGTAATCTCCGACCAGGAGCGTGTTCTCCATCGAGCCCGACGGAATGTTGAACGGCTGAAACAGGAAGGTGCGGATCACGAAGGCGATGAGAAGGGCATAGACGATCGTCTTGACCGTTTCGATCCAGGACTCCCCGGCCTTCTTGTTTGTCTTACCCACGGATGAAGCTCCCGCCTTTGTGTTGGCCTGCGGCGGCGCGGCGGGCGCGTCCGTGATTTCTGGCCGATTGGACATGGACAATTCCTATTGTGAAGCGACGAACATCAGCCGGATGCCGGATCCGGACGCGCCACCGCAGATATCACGACGATGGCCTGGGCAAGCGGGAAATCGTCGGTGATGGTCAGATCGATCTGTGCCATGTGGCCTTCGGGTGTCAATTCTTCCAGTCGTCTCAGGGCACCGCCGGTGAGATGAAGGCCCGGCTTTCCGCTCGGAAGATTGACCACGCCCATATCCCGCCAGAACACGCCGTTGCGCAGACCCGTCCCAAGCGCCTTGGCACAGGCTTCCTTGGCGGCAAAGCGCTTTGCATAACTTGCGCCGCGCTGGGCGCGCCGGTCCGATTTGGCCCGCTCGACCGCCGTGAAAACACGGTCGAGAAACCGCTCGCCATAGCGTTCGATGCTCTTTTCCACACGGCGGATGTCGATGAGATCGGAGCCGATGCCGAGAATCATGCCGTGTTGCGTCCGTCGCTTTTCGCTCGCGCCTCGTCCATCAGGGCACGCATGCGCCGAATCGCGGCATCGAGACCGGAGAAAATGGCCTCGCCGATCAGAAAGTGGCCGATGTTCAATTCGCGGATTTCCGGAATCGCGGCGATGGGCCCCGCCGTGTCATAGCCGAGCCCGTGGCCGGCATGAATCTCAAGGCCGAGTGATGCACCATAGGCGGCGGCGCTGCGAATGAGATCGAGCTGGCGTTGCCGCGCGCCCGCATCGCCATGTGCCGCGGCTTCGCAATAGGCGCCGGTATGCAATTCGACGACGGGCGCGCCGAGGCTGCGTGCCGCCTCGATCTGGCGGCTATCCGGCTCGATGAACAGCGAAACGCGGATATTGGCCCTCACCAAAGTCCCGACAACCGAAACCAGGCGGTCGAACTGGCCGGCCGCATCGATGCCGCCTTCCGTCGTCCGTTCCTCGCGCCGTTCCGGCACGATGCAGGCCGCATGCGGCAAATGGCGGAGCGCGATCTCCTGCATCTCCGCCGTGGCCGCCATTTCGAGATTGAGCGGCAGCGAAATCTCGCGGCGTAGCCGTTCGATATCGTGATCGGAAATATGCCGCCGGTCTTCGCGCAGATGCGCGGTGATTCCATCGGCACCGGCCTGCTCGGCCAGGCGCGCCGCGCGCACCGGATCGGGATGCCGCCCGCCGCGCGCATTGCGGATGGTCGCCACGTGATCGATGTTCACGCCGAGGCGAAGCCGGTTCATGCCGCAACGATCTCCGGTGTTTCTTCCGGTCCGCGCACGCGGTCCACGGATTCGACTGCCGCATTGACGCGCAGCGCGCCCAGGATGTTCTCGAGATGCGCCACGTCGCGTACTTCGATATCCACCAGGAATTCGAAATAGACCGGGTTGCGGCTCGCGACCTTCAGATTGGAAATGTTTCCGCCATTATTCCCGATCACGCTCGCAAGCACGGCAAGCGAGCCCGGCGCGTTCTTCACCAGCACCCGAATGCGCGCGACCGCGTTCTCCGCCTCGCCGGCATTTGTATTCCAGCGCACATCCAGCCAGTCGTTCATGCTGGACTGCGCTTTTTCGAGTTCGGCGCAATCGATCGTGTGAATGACCGCCCCCTCGCCCGGCACCATCAGGCCGACGATGCGGTCGCCGGGAAGCGGATGACAGCAATCGCCCAGCCGGTAAGCGATTCCCGCGGTCAATCCCTTGATCGAAATCGGCTTGCGCGAAACCGACCGCTTCGTCGGCGACGGATTGCGGCGGATTTCCGGAAATACCGCCTGCAGCACGTCATCGGCGCGCAACGCGCCGCGCCCGACCTGGGCATAAACCTCGTCGGGCTTCGCCAGCCGAAGTTTCTTTGCGACCTCGCTCACCGCCTTCTGCGTCAGTTCGACGTTCTCGTCGGCGAACGCTTTCTCGAGAATCTTGCGCCCAAGCTTCGCGTGCTCGTCGCGGCGCGCATGGCGCAGGAAGCGCCGGATTTCCGCGCGCGCCCGGCCGGTGACGACGAACTGTTCCCATAGCGGCGACGGCGCTGGCTCGTCGGTCCTGATGATTTCAACCTGGTCGCCATTGTTGAGCGGCGTGTGCAGCGGCACATGCGTGCCGTTGACCTTGGCGCCCACGGTGGAATGGCCGAGATCGGTATGCACCGCATAGGCGAAATCGATTGGCGTGGCGCCGCGCGGCAGCGAAATCAGTTCGCCCTTGGGCGTGAAGCAGAACACCTGATCCTGATACATGTGCAGGCGCGAATGCTCGAGAAATTCCTCCGGCGAATCGCCCTTCTCGAGCAGCTCCACCATGTCGCGCAGCCATTTGTAGGCATTGGCGGCCGCCGGATCGTGTTCCTCGACATTCTCGCGATAGCGCCAATGCGCGGCAACGCCGCGCTCCGCCACGTCATGCATTTGCTCGGTGCGGATTTGTACTTCGACACGCTGATGCTCGGGGCCCACCACCGTCGTGTGAATCGAGCGGTAGCCGTTCAGCTTCGGATTGGAGATGAAATCCTTGAATCGCTCCGGAATCATGCGCCAGTGGGTGTGCAGGACGCCGAGCGCGCGGTAGCAATCCTCTTCCGATTTCACGATCACGCGAAAACCGAATATATCCGACAGCGCCTCGAAATTGAGCTGCTTGTCCTTGAGCTTCCTCCAGATCGACCATGGCCGCTTGGCGCGCCCCTGTATCGTCGCCTGGATCCCCTTCTCCGCAAGAACCTTCCGGATGCGATTGGCGATGCGGCCGATGCGTTCGCCGGATTGCGCATCGAGACGGGCGAGCCGCGTGATGACGGAATCGCGCGCCTCGGGCTCGAGCTCCGCAAATGCGAGGTCTTCAAGTTCCTCGCGCAAATTCTGCATGCCGATGCGGCCGGCTAGCGGCGCATAGATATCGACCGTCTCCTGCGCGATGCGCTGGCGCTTTTCCGGCTCCTTCACATGCCGCAGCGTGCGCATGTTGTGGAGACGGTCGGCGAGCTTGACGAGCAGCACGCGGATGTCTTCCGACATTGCGAGCATCAGCTTGCGGAAATTCTCCGCCTGTTTGGTGCGCTCGGAGAAGAGTTCGAGCTTGGAGAGTTTGGTCACGCCATCGACGAGATCGCCGATCTCCTTGCCGAATTCGCGCACCACATCGTCATAGGTGACGTCGGTGTCCTCGATCGTGTCGTGGAGGAGCGCGGTCACGATGGTGGGAACATCGAGTTTTAGTTCCGTCAGGATGGCGGCGACCTGGAGCGGGTGCGAAAAATAGGGATCGCCCGAGGCGCGCAGCTGCTTGCCATGCGCCGACATCGCATAGATATAGGCCTTGTTGAGCAACGCCTCATCGGCGTCCGGCTCATAGGCCTTCACCCGGCCGAGAAGTTCCGCCTGGCGCATGAACGGCGCGCGCGCTGCCGGGGGCGCCGGCGCCAGGGGCGGAGGCGTAACAGGGGTCAAGCCGTCTGCGACGGCCGTTTCAGCCGGAACAGTCATCCGGCTCATGATATAGGGCGTGCCCGGGCGGAGGGCGAGAGATTCCGGGCCGGCGGGCTGGGGGACGGCCTACTCCTCGTAATCCGCCGGTTCCTCGGGTTGCGGCTCGGCACGGCGCTGGGCCTCGGTGGTCAGGGCGCGCAGAAGTTCCTCTTCAGTGACCTGCCGGAACTGGGCGTCCTCGCGGCCGGAATCCTCCTCCGTTGGGGTCTCCTCCGGTTCGTCCACTTCGGCGTGCTTCTGCAGACTCCTTATATATTCCTCCCGCACGCTGTCCGGCTTGAGCGATTTGGCGGCGATCTCCCGCAAGGCGACGACCGGGTTCTTGTCCCGGTCCCGGTCCACCAACGTATCGGCGCCCCCGGAAAGCTGCCGCGCCCGAAAGGCCGAATAGAGCACCAGATCGAAGCGGTTGGGGACCTTGTCGACGCAATCTTCAACGGTAACGCGGGCCATGCGGCTCCTCTTCAATGGATGGGGCGCGGAGGAAACGTGGGAACCTATAGAAGCCGATCAAGAGGCGCAAGCCCACCCGGCCGGGGGTAGTGAGTCAGTTTGAATTCTCGGGTCTATTTTTCACCATTCGTGATGCGGTGGCACAGGCTCAGAAGGATATCGATCCCGGGCCAGCCCTCCCCCGCGGCTTCAGCGACCCACGCTGATTGATCGGGAAACATTTTGAGAATGGCGCGAATCTCCGTTGCCGCGACGGCGTTGTTTAGGTCACGGGTCACGTTGTGCGGTTTCCGTTTTCTTGACCGCAATCGAGCTAGTTCAAGATTGATGTGCTTTTCCATCAGCTTCGGTAGAACCCGGCAACGCTTTTGGGGATTCCGCTCTTTGCGAGATTCCTTCGCGGCTGAGTTGAACGCTCGCTTTTCCAGTTCCTCCCAATCGCGTCTGGCAATCTTGGCCGCGCGGGCGGCGGCAATTATTTGACCATCGATTGTGGGGGCCGCAGGGATCGAGGGTTGATTTGGATATTGCCTCGCCCAATTCAGGCCCAAGCCGCTTCGTCCGCTCGTTCTACCCAGTCCCCGCAGCATTGGCTTCCCAATCCTCAAGAACCTTGACCATATCGGCCATTTCCCAAAGTTTGGTTGACACGCCAGCGGCCATTGCCGGGGTGATCTTAAGGGTCTGGTGAATGCGCACGAAGTTGTAGTGCACGAAGTAGATCGCCATCATGTGGTCGTGGTTCGCGGCCTTTTTTGAGAAGGTATTCGTGAGACGGGTCATGCGTCGGTTGCCCATGCGGATATTCAGGCTCTGGCGCTCGACGAAGCTTGTCGAGACGTGTTTCGGATCCGGCTTGCCTTTTACTGTCTGCTTCGCGCAACCGATGCACTCTGGCTGGCTACAGTGGTGCTGGCCATCGGTCGGCTGGCCGTAAATTTTCACCAGCGTCGCGTAGTCGATATCGGCGCCGAAAATCCTCTACCGCTTCCAGATATGCCTCATGCCCGTCGCTCGTAAGCTGGACGCGATTGGCAAGGCGAGGCGCCAAGTCCGTCATGAATTCAAGCGCCGCTTCGCCGTCCCGGTTTCCCACATAATAGGCCGCGACAAGCTTCGTTTCCGCGTCGAGCAGCTTCTTGGGCCGCGATCAAGACGGTAGGGGCTCATTTGAAATTTAGTGCGGCTGTGTCTCGAAAATATGGTCGCTTGCGGGAAGCGAAATCCATGGCTGCTTGCTGCGAGTCCAGTAATGGGCGGTTGGCGTGATCCACGATGTGTCGTCCAGCGTGCCGGCTTGAATCCAGCGCGAACTATCCGGTGCGGCTGCCTTGGGATTTTTGCCGCTGCAAATCCAGGTGCCGCACTCAGGACATAGCCATCGCGTTACCGAACGTCCGCCACCGGCCGGTCGCTCAAACGACACCGGGTCAATTCCCGAAATGCTGAACCCGCCGTCAATAACAACGATGGCTATTGAAAACGCGCTGCTCGTCGCGCGTTGGCACTCCGTGCAGTGGCATGCATAAACGAGGCGCGGTGGCACCGTGATCTCATACCTGATCTTGCCGCACTGACAGCCGCCGGTTTGCGGGATGTCCATCAGATTTACGCCCGTTTCTTCCATATCGCACGCGCTTCGCAACGCGAGCCTCTCGGGCCGCGATAAGCGCCGCTATGTCCATCATATCCCACAACCGATCCGTCACGCCAGCGGCCATTGCAGGAGTCACGCGCAGGCTCTTGTGAATGCGGTAGAAGTCATAGTGCATGCCGCGCAGGGCTACGGAAAGGGCGTGGTTTTCGACATTTTTTTGAGAAAGCGTTTGTACAGTGGCGTGGGCCTGTCCCCAAATGATGCGACTGCAGCGACTGCAGCAATCGCATTTGCCTTTGTCGTTTGATCCCGTAGGGTCGATCCTAATTCTTTTTCAAACTGACGCGCCGTTCTCTCGGCCTGTCGATGGTTTCTCCGGAAGCGACGCGGACGTGCGATGCGCGACGACAAGGGCGCGGGCGCGGATCCAGGTATGGACACTGCGGGCGACGTACATGGCGGTCGAAAACAGCAACATCGAATCGGTGGCATAAACGAAGCCCGCGCCGTGGCTGAGGCCCAGATTTTTCATCAGATAGTCGGCGCCGTAGCGCAAAGCGATCAGGCCGACGATGAGAAGCGCGCCGAATTGCGTGGCGCGAGCGGAGACCTTGCCGCTTTCCGCGTCGAGCGAGAACTCGAGCGTGTGGACCCGGTACCAGCCGACCAGCCCGCCCAGCACCATGGCAACGACATAGGCGAGCGACGCCAGAATGCCGGGCCCCGGACCATGCTCGACCGAGACGAGGGTGACCAGAAGAAGCAGCGTCGGAAACAGCCATAGCCGCGTGAACCGCACGCGTTTCGGCTTCTGCTCCCGCATCGCGCGGCGCACCAGGACGGCCGCCACGAGCAGCGGCACGATCAGGGGCGATAGTGATTTCCAATCCATCGCGGCCGAATCCGGCAATCAGGAGAGGCTCGTAAGCGCCCGCGCCTCGGGAGGCAAGGCGGCGATCAGTTCGCCGACGCTGCGGCCGAGCACGGGGTGCCGCCAGCCGGGCGCAATGTCGCAAAGCGGCACAAGCACGAAGCCGCGCTCATGCAGGCGCGGGTGTGGAAGCTGCGGCGGTCCCTCCTCGATACGGCCCTCATAGTCCAGAATGTCGAGATCGAGTGGACGCGGCGCATTGCGGGGTCCCGATTCGCGTCCGAAGATGCGCTCCATTTGCTGAAATATCCCAAGCAGGCGCAAGGGATCGTGCGCTGTCCCGATCCGGGCGACGGAATTCACAAAAGGCGGGTCGCGGGGATCGGGCCAGGCGCGACTCAGATAGAATGGCGAAATGGCACCAACCGAAATGTCGTGGTGTGGAAACTGCCCAAGCACCGCACGGAGCGTCTCGACGGGCGTGCCGGCGGGCGAGGGCAGATTGGCGCCAAGCGCGATCAAAATCATGCGACACGCCCCGGGAACATTTGCACCGACGCGAGAATGCCATAGAACCGGATTCGAGCGCCGATGGATTCCCCAGTGTGGTCATTCATGGCAGGAGACATTCGCATGCTGTTCTATCCCCAGGAAAAACTGGCATTGTTCATCGACGGCGCCAATCTTTACGGTGCGGCCAAGGGCCTCGTCTTCGATATCGATTACAAGCGGCTGCTTGAACTCTTCGCCCGCAAGGGCGTGCTGGTGCGGGCTTTCTATTACACCGCCGTTGCCGAGGACCAGGAATTCTCGCCCTTGCGTCCCCTGGTGGACTGGCTCGATTACAATGGATTCTCGGTTGTCACCAAGCCGCTCAAGGAATTCACCGACAGCCAGGGCCGGCGCCGGGTCAAGGGCAATATGGACATCGAACTCGCCATCGACGTGATGGAGATGGCCGAGATGGTCGATCATATCGTGATCTTCTCCGGCGACGGCGATTTCCGCCGCCTCGTGGAAGCCGCGCAGAAGAAGGGGCGCCGGGTGAGCGTGGTTTCCACGATCCGCACCCAGCCGCCGATGATAGCCGACGAATTGCGGCGGCAGGCCGACAATTTCATCGAGCTGGAAGAACTGAAACCGCTGATCATGCGCGAAGGCGGCCCGCGTACCGCGCCGGCCAACCATCAGCAGAGCAATCATCAACCGCCTCATCTCGTACAGACGGCCTGATTCGCTCATGGAACGCGCCGGATCGCCCGGCGAGCCGCCGGGCGATTGTCCGCTGTGTCCGCGTCTGGCCGGGTTCCGCCATGCCAACCGCGAGAAATACCCGGACTATTTCAACGATGCTGTGCCAAGCTTCGGCGACGCGGATGGGCGGCTGCTGATCGTGGGCCTCGCGCCCGGCCTGCACGGCGCCAATCGCACGGGACGGCCATTCACCGGCGATTATGCGGGCGATTTGCTCTATGCGTCACTTCTGCGCCAGGGCCTTGCGCGCGGAACCTATGATTCGCGCGCCGATGACCGGCTTGAACTTGTCGACTGCAGGATCACCAACGCCGTCCGCTGCGTCCCGCCCGAAAACAAACCGCTGCCGGCCGAGATCAACACCTGCCGGCAGTTCCTCGCCGCGCAGATCGCGGCGATGCGAAACCTGCGCGCCGTGCTTGCGCTCGGGCGCATCGCGCATGAAAGCGTGTGCCGTGCGCTTTCGATTCCCTTGCGCACGCATCCCTTTTCGCACGGCGCGCAGCACCGGACGGACAGGGGCCTCGCGCTCGTCGCCAGCTACCACTGCTCGCGCTACAACACCAACACCGGCGTGCTTACAGCGAAGATGTTTGAAGACGCGCTCGCGCTGGCGAAGGAAGCAGCGCTGAAATAAACAAGTGAGCGCGCCCCAGGTGGGTGTGCTTCGGCCGCCGCTTCTTCGTCTTCGCCAGCTTTATGCGGGCGATGACGAATGATGAAATGATTTGCGATGGGCTCGCTACCCTCTCGCCCGCATCAGCCGCGCCTTCGACCTTTCCCAGTCGCGCTCTTTTTCCGACTGCCGCTTGTCGTGGAGTTTCTTGCCGCGGGCGACGCCGAGTTCAAGCTTGGCGATGCCTTTCGGCGTGAAATAGACCCGCAGGGGAATGAGCGTCATGCCTTCGCGCTGGATGGCGGCGGCGAGCCGGCGAGCCTCTTTCTTGTGCACAAGGACTTTGCGCGGCCGGCGCGGCTCGTGATTGAACCGGTTCGCCATGGTGTATTCGGGAATGTAGGAATTGATCAGGAATATCTCGCCGTCCTTCGCCTGCGCATAGGATTCCGCGATCGTGGCTTTCCCGCTCCGGAGCGATTTCACCTCCGAGCCCATCAGCATGAGCCCCGCTTCGAGCGTGGATTCGATCGCATAGGCATGGCGCGCCTTGCGGTTGTCGGCAACGACGCGCCGCTCCGGCTCCTCCTTCTTCTTCTTCGCCATGCCCGTCTCCTGAAATCTGAAGGATGAACCACAAAGCGTACGAAGAGCACAAAGAATTACTGCGCACCCAAAGGCGCGCCATCCTTTCCTTCGCTCATTGTTCTCCTAGTGGTACAACTTCCCCCGCTAATGCTCCGCGCGATGTTCGTGCGGCGCGAGGCCGGCAATCTCCATCGCCGCGCGGATACGGGCGCGCGCGGCTTCGCTCGTGGGCACGATCGGCAGCCGCACCGCATCGCTGCAGCGGCCGAGCAGCGACACGGCATATTTCACCGGCGCGGGGCTCGCCTCGCAGAACATTGCATCGTGCAGCGGCATCAGCCGATCCTGGATCGCAAGCGCCGCGGAAAAATCGCCGCGCATGCAGGCGTTCTGGAATTCCGCGCACAGCCCCGGTGCAACATTCGCGGTCACCGAGATGCAGCCATGACCGCCATGCGCCATGTAACCCAGCGCCGTCGCATCCTCGCCGGACAACAACCGGAACGCCTTCCCGCAGGCCGCGCGTTCGCGGCTCGGCCGGGCGAGATTGGCCGTCGCGTCCTTCACCCCGATGATATTTGCAATCCGCGACAGGCGCTCCATCGTCTCCACCGAGATTTCGACGACGCTGCGGCTCGGGATGTTGTAGATCACAATCGGAATATCCACCGCCTCGGCAATCGCCGCGAAATGGCGATAGATGCCTTCCTGCGTCGGCTTGTTGTAATAAGGGGCGACCGAGAGCGCGGCGTCGGCGCCGACCGCTTTGGCGTGGCGCGTCAGCGCAATCGCCTCCGCCGTCGAATTGGAGCCGGCGCCGGCGATCACGGGAATGCGGCCCGCCGCTTCCTCGACGCAGATCTCCACGACGCGGTTGTGCTCTTCGTGACTGAGCGTGGCGGACTCGCCCGTCGTTCCGGTGGGGACAAGACCATGCGAACCCTCCGCGATATGCCAGGCAATCAGGCGGCGGAACGCGCCCTCGTCCACGGCACCGCCGCGAAAGGGCGTAATGAGAGCCGGCATGGAGCCTTTGATACGTTCACGCGCGCTGGGCATGGGGTGCTCGATAGAGGTTCTTGCGTCAAAATAACGCCGCGGCGCGCGAAGCGGCAAGGCAGTACGGCTGGCAAAAAACAGCCGCCTGACCTATCTTCGATTCCTGCTGAAGCAGCTTCGCTGGTCCTCGGCGCGTTATGGCAAAATGGAGCGTTCTGTGTGCGTGCGCCGCCGTGGCGATGACGGCGGCGGGGGCGTGCGCCCAACCCCGGTCCACCGGCAATTCGGGCCTGCCCCCCGGGCTCATCCGGCAGGGCGGCGTCATCATGATGCAGCCGATCGGAGAATCGGAGGAAGAAAGCTCGGGAGCCGCGGTGTTCAGCGGCGAGCGCAAGGTCAGCGCGCTGCACTATCTGAGCGAATCCGACCACGACCTGCTTACCCGCGCGATCGAGGCCGCCCAGCATGGCGACTGGATCGCGGCGCGCGGGCTTGCCGGTCAGACCCGCGATCCAGGCGCCCGAAGGCTGATTGAATGGGCCTATGTCAGCGACAAACACAGCGGCGCGTCCTTTGCCGAGATCGCGGAATTCCTCAAGGACTATCCCGACTGGCCGGGTCGCGACCGGCTTTACGCGCGCGCCGAGGAGGCCCTGAGCCCGATAATGGATCCGCGCGTGGTGATTGCCTGGTTCGCCGGGCGCACGCCGCAGACGGGCATCGGCAAGGTGCGGCTGGGCGAGGCCCTGATCGCGAACGGCTCTGTGGCCGAGGGGCGCGCACTGATCCAGCGCGCCTGGATCGAGGACAGTTTCGAGCCCGACCAGGAATATTACATGGTGGCGCAGCATTCCGACGTTCTGACGCCGGAGGCCGAGCGCGAGCGGCTCGAATATTTGTTTGCTCGCAATGACATCGCCGCGGCCCGGCGCGAGATCGCCCGCGCCGGCTCCGAACTGCAACAACTCGCCGATACCCGCCTCACGCTGCGGGAGGATCCCGTTCGCGGCGAACAGGAGCTTGCAAGCCTGCCCATCACATTGCGCGACGATCCCGGAATACTCTTCGACCAGGCGCATCTTCTGCGCGAGCGCAACGACATCGCGGCGGTGCCGAGCCTGCTGATACGGTCTCCCACCCTCGAGCTCGCGAAAATCGTTCCCGACCGCTGGTGGACCGAGTTGAACTACGATGCCCGCACGGCGCTCGAACAGGGTTTTTATCGCGACGCCTATGCGCTGGCGGCCGATGCGGGCTTGCCGCGCGACTCCGACCAATATGGCGAGGCGGAATTTCTCGCCGGCTGGATCGCCCTGCGCGAGATGCATGATCCGCAGGCCGCGCTGGCGCATTTCCAGAACCTGATTTCCGTTGTCACCCACCCGGTGAGCCGGGCGCGGGCGCATTACTGGGCGGGGCGTGCGTATGAAGCAGCCGCGAACATCGCGGCCGCCTTGCAGGAATACCGCATGGCGGCGGATGATCCTGCGACATTCTATGGTCAGCTGGCGCTGGCACGGATCGCGTCGAACCCGTCGCTGCATCTGCCGGCAACAGTCGTCGACACCGACGCCGCGCGCGCCAATTATGAGCGCGAAGACCTGACGGCCGCGATCCGCATTCTCGCCGAACTCGGATATGAAAGCCTGCTGCGCGAGTTTGCGATCGACGATGTACGCGCCCATCCCGACGCCGCGCATGCCAGGCTGCTTGTCGAGGACCTGGGACGCATGGGCTACCGCGAGGTCGCGCTGCGCGTCGCGAAGGAAGCGAGCTACAACGGCATCAGGTTCTACGACTACTCCCATCCGGTGATTTCGATCCCGCGCTATACGGGACCGGATTCGGCGCCCGAAGAGGCGCTGGTGCTCGCCATCATCCGCCAGGAAACGGAGTTCGATCCGGCTTCGGTCAGCAGCGCGGGCGCGCGCGGCCTCATGCAGGTGATGCCGGAATCGGCGCCGCATCTGGCCGAGCTCAGCGGCACGGAGTACCGGCTCGCCGATCTGACCGAAGATCCGGTCTACAACATGCAGCTCGGCATGACCGAACTCGCGCATCAAATCTCCAACTGGGGCGGTTCCTACATACTTGCCGCGGCCGCCTACAATGCCGGTCCGGGAAATGTGCGCAAATGGATCGCGATGTTCGGCGACCCGCGCGACCCAAGGGTCGATCCGGTGGACTGGATCGAGGAGATACCGTTTTCGGAGACGCGCAATTACGTGCAGCGCGTGCTGGAGAATGTCGAAGTCTATCGCAACCGGCTGAGCGGACGCGACGAGCCTTTGCAAATCCTCGCCGATCTCTACCGGCCCTACGCCCCGCAAACGTTTTCGTCGCGCTACACGCTGGCGCCCTCGGCCATGCCGGAACCGGCGCAGCTGGCGCCATCATCGCCGCTTATTGCCGGACGCGAAACGCTCCCGCAGCGCGCCAATGTTCCCGCTGCAGGCGGCGCGCAACCCGCTCCCGATATCACGCCGGTCTTCAAGCCGTCGCCATGATTACTGTCGCTCCGGCGAGCGCGGCAACACCACGCGAGAGCCTGCCCCCGCGAAGGCGGGCGAAAGGGAACCCATGTGCCGGGACGAATGATGATAGCGGCGGTGAACGCACTAACAAATTCTCTGGCATCGAACGCGTTCTTCGGAACCGTCACCGGTACCAGGACAGCCATTCGCGGGCCTGCCTCTGGGCTTCCGCGATCTGGTTCGGATCCATTTCGCGGGATATCTGCGCCCGCCAGGTCTTGGCGAGTTCGCTGCCTTTCATCGCCGCGAGATTGAACCATTTATGGGCGGCGATGTAGTCCACATCCACACCCTGCCCGGTCGAATAGGCAAGGCCCAGATTGTAGAGCGCCTCGGCCCGCCCCTGCTTCGCGTCGCATTCGTATTGCGACAGTGAATCGACGTCTATGCACGCCATCTATGCCCCCTGAGCACAGTGCCCCCACGACCTCCCCCGCGCAGCCCATAAGCTAGCACGCACCCCAAGCATCGCGCGGGATAACTAAAAGAGAGGTTAATTGACGGACAGGTGCGGAAACCCTGTTGCGGGCCGGCACCGGCCGCGAAGCCATGACCGACACGCGAATGAAGCCCCACAACTTCTGCGCTCTGCGCCTGCGGTTCGAATGGCATGGTATCGCAGGGGCCCTGGGCTGCCTGAAGGCCGCACTAATGACCTTCGTCGTTCCAGCGATAACCCAGCCGGCGATAATATTCGCGGAAATCCCAGTGGCGGCCGCGGGAAGCATAGCAGCGGTCGCCGTCGGAATCGCAGACCCGGTGCGAATAACCGCTGGCGCCGCGCAGATAATGATCCTTCGATAGCCGAACGTTGTCGTTGTCGGAATAACGATAGCAGCGGTCCCCCGTCGCGTTGCAGTGAACATGGATGCAGCCTCGCGCGTCGCAGCGCGTCGCGGTGCTTCCCGCGCAGGCCACGCCCGAGGAAAGTTTCACCGCGAAGAGCACAAAGAGCACGAAGCAAGGAATGCGCGCCACAGGCCGCCCAAGAAACCTTCGTGCGCTTTGTGCCCTTGGTAGTGAACTCACTCCGCGCCTCCGCGTGCATGGCCCTGTCCGATAGGGCACGCACTGCGCAACGAGGATAGCGGATAATCGCGGGGAGTTTAACGGCGCTGGCGCCGGAGGGTCCCGGAAAGAAGCGCGCCCGGGACGGCGCGGAGTTCGCGGCGGGCTTGGCCGTGGCTGCCCGAATGTGCTTGCGCACCTTCACCAGCCACGGCCTCAGCCTTCACCAAGGACCCCTACATCATGTCTGCTGCAGGGGCGGCCTTCTTCGTGCGCTTTGCCTTCCGCTTGGCCGGCTTCTTCGCCGCCTTGCGGTGCGTCGTCTTTCTCGCCGCGCCGCGCGCGCCCGCTTTCACGGTGCGTTTGGCTTTGGCCTTGGTCTTTCTCTTTGCTTTCTTTGCAGTCACTGGCATGTGAAACGACTCCTCTTCGTATCGGACGGCGCGACTCGCGCGTCCAAAACGCGAAGAATATGAGTGGGTTGCGTTAACGAAGCAATAGCGGGGGTCCGGGGGCGAATCCCGCCCGCGCGCCGGAATGCAGGAAAGTCCTTATTTTATTGGCTTTTCGGGATTCATCCGTACAAGGATGAATTCGCCTGCCCCATCCCGCGTCCGCAGTCAACGGCTTGCAAAATGTGCGAATCACCCTTCTTCGGGGATTCCGAGTCGTGCCCTGAGGAGGGTGTTGACGGCCTGCGGATTGGCCTTCCCGCCCGTCTGTTTCATCACCTGACCGACAAACCAGCCCGCAAGTTTGGGCTTGGCTTTCACCTCTTCGACCTTGTCCGGATTGGCGACGATGACCGCATCAATCGCCTTGTCGATCGCCGATGTATCGGTCACCTGCGTGAGGCCGCGCGCGGCAACGATCGCTACCGGATCGCCGCCCTCGGTCCAAACGATGTCGAGCACATCCTTGGCGATCTTGCCCGAGATGGTCTGGGCCGCGACGAGCCGCAGGATCGCGTTGTTGGCGCGCGCGGAAACCGGACAATCGCCGATGCTGAGCCCGTCGCGGTTCAGGCGGCCGAGGATTTCATTGTTCAGCCAGTTGACCGCCAGCTTGGCGTCGATCCCCTTCGCGAGGTCCTCGTAATAGTCCGCAAGTTCGCGCTCGCCGACCAGCACGCCCGCGTCATAGGCCGGGATTCCATAGTCGCGGATGAAGCGCGCCTTCTTGTCGTCCGGCAGCTCCGGCAGGCTTGCGGCGATCTCTTCGATCCACGCTTCGTCAAGGACGAGCGGAAGAAGATCGGGATCTGGAAAATAGCGATAATCATGCGCCTCTTCCTTGGAGCGCATCGACCGCGTTTCGCCGATGCGCGCATCGAACAGCCGCGTTTCCTGGCGGATGGCGCCGCCCGTCTCGACGATGCGGATCTGGCGGCGGGCTTCGTACTCCACCGCCTGCGCAATGAACCGCATGGAATTGACGTTCTTGATTTCGCAGCGCGTTCCGAGCGACGCGCCCGGCCGGCGCACTGAAACATTCACGTCTGCCCGCAGCGAACCTTCCTCCATGTTGCCGTCGCAGGTGCCGAGATAGCGCAGGATGGCGCGCAGCTTCTTGACAAAGGCGGCGGCCTCCTCGCTCGAGCGCATGTCGGGCTTCGATACGATCTCCATCAGCGCCACGCCGGCGCGATTGAGATCGACGTAAGAGTGATCCGGGTGCTGGTCGTGCAGGCTCTTGCCGGCGTCCTGTTCGAGATGCAGCCGCTCGATGCCCACCCGGACGGTGCGGCCCTTCGCAAGATCGAGGAGCACTTCGCCTTCGCCGACGATCGGATTCTTGTACTGCGAGATCTGATAGCCGGCCGGCAGATCGGGATAGAAATAGTTCTTGCGGTCGAAGGTCGAGACCCGGTTGATCGCGGCCTTGAGACCCAGCCCGGTCCGGATCGCCTGCTCGACGCAGAAGCGGTTGATGACCGGGAGCATGCCCGGCATCGCGGCGTCGACGAAGCTCACCTGCGCGTTGGGCTCCGCGCCAAAGGTGGTGGACGCGCCCGAGAACAGCTTCGCCTTCGAGAGCACCTGCGCGTGAACTTCCATGCCGACGACGATTTCCCATTCGCCATCGCCGCCCCGGATGTAGTTCGAACGTTGTTCCGCGGCGCCGCTCATCTGGCCCACCATCTTGCCGGGCTGGCACGGAACTCTGCCGCTTCCTCGATCGCATGACCTGCGCGGAGAACCAGCTTCTCGTCAAATGCCTTGCCGATCACCTGCAATCCGAGCGGCAGGCCAGTCTCCGTCAGCCCCGCCGGAATGGATATCGCTGGCAGGCCGGCCAAATTTACGGTTACGGTAAACACATCGTTGAGATACATCGCGACGGGATCCGCCGTCTTGGCGCCGAGCGCGAAGGCAGAGCATGGCGTCGATGGCGTCAGCAGCACGTCGCAGTGTTCGAAGGCGCGCGCGAAATCCTGGGCGATGAGCGCGCGGATCTTCTGCGCCCGGACATAATAGGCGTCGTAATAGCCGGCGGACAAAACATAGGTGCCGATCAGGATCCGCCGCCGCACCTCGGCGCCGAATCCTTCGGCCCGGCTCTTCTCGTAGAGCTCGACAACGTCGTGAACGTCAGTGGCCCTCAACCCGTAGCGGACGCCGTCATAACGCGCGAGATTGGACGAGGCTTCGGCGGGCGCCACGATATAATAGACGGAGAGCGCGTATTTCGTATACGGCAGGCTGACCTCGACGATGTCCGCGCCCTGCTCGCGCATCCACTCCACGCCCTTCGACCACAGCGCATCGATTTCGTGCGGCGCCCCTTCGATCCTGTATTCGCGCGGCACGCCGACCCGCAGACCTTTCACGCCATGGTCGATGCCCTGTTCGTAATCGGGCACGGACGTGTTGACGCTGGTGGAATCCTTCGGATCGACGCTCGCCATCGCGTTCAAAAGGATTGCTGCGTCGCGCACCGTGCGCGTCATCGGGCCGGCCTGATCGAGCGACGATGCAAAGGCGACCACACCCCAGCGCGAACAGCGGCCATAGGTTGGCTTCATCCCGACGATGCCGCTCAACGCCGCCGGCTGGCGGATGGAGCCGCCCGTGTCGGTGCCCGTTGCGCCGAGACACAAATTAGCCGCCACCGCGGCGGCAGAACCGCCGGACGAACCGCCGGGTACTACGTCCTGGTTGGAATGGCGCGCCCGCCACGGACTGACGACCGGCTTGAACCAGCTCGTTTCGCTCGACGAGCCCATGGCGAACTCGTCCATATTGGTCTTGCCGAGAAGCACCGCGCCCGCGTCCCAGAGATTCTGCGTCACCGTCGATTCATAGGGCGGCACGAAATTCTCGAGGATCCGGCTGCCCGCCGTGGTGCGCACATCCTTGGTGCAAAACAGATCCTTGATGGCGAGTGGAATTCCTTCGAGCGGGCGCGCTTCGCCCGCCGCCAGCCGCCGATCCGAGGCCGCCGCCATCTCCGTCGCGCGTTCCGGCGTTTCGGTGATGAACGCATTCAGCACGCGCGCCTCGGCCATCGCGCCGAGACATGCAGCAGTCAGTTCGGCGGCGGAAACGCGCTTCGCACATAGTGCGTCGCGCGCCTCGGCCAGCGTGAATTCCGTCGGCGCGGAAGGAAGCGGCATCGCCTACTCCACGACTTTCGGAACAACAAAGAAATGATCTTCGGTCCGCGGCGCGTTTGCCATCAGCGCATCGGCCTCGCCGCCCTCCGTCACCACGTCATCGCGCATCTTGAGCTGCTGGTTGACCACACTCGTCAGCGGCGCCACGCCCGCAATGTCGACTTCCTGCAATTGCGCGATCCAGCGGAGTATCCCGTTGAGCTCGTCGGCCATCGGTGCGACCTGATCTTCGGCCAATGCGATGCGGGCAAGCCGGGCGATATGCCGGACGGTATTTTCATTGACGGACATGGGCGCTTCGTCGTGCTAGAAGTTCCCGCGTTGCTAGCAACCGCGAGCCGCAGTGGCAAGCGAAGCGGAGACAGCCCGCCCCATGTCCCTCGGCGTCATCGCCATCGATCATGTGCAGATCGCAGTGCCGCGCGCGCTGGAAAAGGAATGCCTCGCGTTTTATCGCGAACTTCTGGGGCCGGCGGAAATCGCCAAGCCTGCCGCACTGCGGGCGCGCGGCGGCGCCTGGTTCCAGCTCGGAGATGTTCAGCTCCATATCGGCCTGGACAGCGAACCGTCGCCGTCAAGCCGCCGGCATGTCTGCTTTGTGGTAGCAGACCTTGCCGAGGCGCGGGCGCAGGCCGAGGCAAGCGGTATCGCGGTTGAAAACGAAGGCGAGACCGACCTCAGGCGGTTCTTCATTTACGATCCCGCCGGCAACCGCATCGAGATCGGCCAGAGATAGCCGTGCTGGTCGGCTTGCAGGAATTGCGGGATAAGCTCGCGCCGGCGTCGCGGCTGATGGGCTTCGATCTCGGCGAGAAAACGATCGGCATCGCGCTGTCGGATACGCGCCTGACGGTGGCATCGCCGTTGGCCACACGGAAGCGCACGAAATTTGCCGACGATTTCGCGGCGCTGACCGCACTTATGACCGGGCATGGGGCCGGCGGACTTGTGGTCGGCCTGCCGCTCAACATGAACGGGACGGAAGGCCCCTCGGCGCAATCCGCGCGCGCCTTCGCCCGCAATTTCGCGGCGCGTTCCGATCTGCCGATCCTGCTCTGGGACGAAAGGCTCTCGACCGCCGCCGTGACCCGCACGCTTCTCGCCGCCGATGCCTCGCGAAAGCGCCGCGCCGAACTGGTCGACAAGTTGGCCGCGGCCTGGCTGCTGCAGGGCGCGCTCGATGCCCTGAACAATCTCGTGCGGCCGCAATCATCCTGAGAGTTCGAGTCTTACGCGCCAACAATTGCCGCGTGCGCGAGCGCCGCCAGCATTTCGCTCATCATCTTCAAATTCGGGAGAAGATCCGGGGATACTCCGTGGCGTTCGACGATCCATGCCGGATCATTATAGGAGAGCCATGTCCGGTCATCGGCGTCCTGCCACACAAGCATTTTCAGCGGCAGATCGATTCCGATCGTCTGGCCGCGCTGCATCAGCGGCGTGCCGCCCTTGGCGTTTCCGAAAATGACAAGCTCGGTGGGCCGCAGCGCAAGCCCAGCCTCCGCCGCACCCGCCGCATGATCGATGCGCGCGAAGATGGTCAGCCCCTTCGCGCCGATCTCCGCCACAAGACGCTCCACCGTGTCCCTGGGACCGCGGCGGCTTTCGATGGTGATCAATCCCGGAACGGTCATCGGCACCTCGCTTGCCCATCTCTGCCATTCTCCCTATAAACCTCTTTTCAATGCGCGGCATTGACGGTCCGATTCTGAAGTCCAGCCATCTTCTCGGCACCGACTCGCTTTCCGTTTCCGAAATCACCGACCTGCTCGACCTGGCCGACGGCTATGTCGCGCTGAACTGCGCTGGCGAGCGCAAGCGGTCGCTGCTTACGGGCCGCACGCTGATCAATCTCTTCTTCGAACCCTCGACGCGTACCCAAAGCTCGTTCGAGCTGGCGGGCAAAAGGCTCGGCGCCGACGTGCTCAACATGTCTGTCCGGACGTCGTCCATCTCCAAGGGCGAAACGCTGCTCGACACGGCAGCGACGCTCAACGCGATGCGTCCCGATATTCTCGTCCTGCGTCACCAGGATGCCGGCGCGGCGGCGCTTCTGTCGCAGAAAGTGGATTGCTCGGTGGTCAATGCGGGCGATGGCGCGCATGAGCATCCCACCCAGGCGCTGCTCGACGCGCTGACCATCCGCCGCCGGCGTACAAATTTCGAAGGGCTGATCGTGACGATCTGCGGCGACATCCTGCACAGCCGCGTCGCGCGCTCGAACATCATTCTCCTGTCGAAGCTAGGCGCGCGTGTCCGCCTCTGCGCGCCGCGCACGCTTCTGCCCGCGGAAGCCGAACGCTTCGGCGTGGAGATTTACACCGACATGGTTGAGGCGCTCGCCGACGCCGACATCGTGATGATGCTCCGTCTCCAGCTCGAGCGCATGGCGGGCGCCTTCGTACCATCGACGCGCGAATATTTCCGATTCTACGGACTCGACCGGGACAAGCTTGCTTATGCAAAACCCGGCGCGCTGGTGATGCATCCAGGGCCGATGAATCGCGGTATCGAGATCGATTCCGCGGTGGCCGACGACATCGAGGTCAGCGTCATCCAGGAGCAGGTGGAGATGGGCGTCGCCACGCGCATGGCGGTGCTCGACGCGCTGGCGCGCAGCCTGCCGCGCGAGGGGCGATATCGGCCATGACGCGAACCGCCTTCGTGAACGCGCGACTGCTCGATCCGGCGAGCGGTCTCGATGCACCGGGTGCGGTTCTGGTTGAAAAGGGCCGCATCAGCGACTTCGGCCCGCGCCTCTTTCATGACGGCATACCTGCCGGCGCGGCGGTCGTTGATTGCAACGGCCGCGCGCTCGCGCCGGGATTGATCGATATGCGGGTGTTCACCGGGGAACCCGGCAGCGAACATCGCGAGACTCTGGAATCGGCGAGCCGGGCCGCAGCGGCGGGTGGCGTCACCACGATGGTGGTGATGCCGAACACCGATCCCGTGATCGACGAGCCTTCGCTCGTCGATTTCATTCATCGCCGCGCCGCCGCCACGGCGCGCGTCCGCGTCGTGCCGATGGCGGCACTCACGCACCGCCTCGCCGGCGAAACCATGACCGAAATCGGCCTGCTGATGGAAGCGGGCGCCGTGGCGTTCACGGACGGCGACCGCACGATCATGAACGCACGCGTGATGCGCCGCGCTCTCGCCTATGCCTCCAATTTCGGCGCGCTCATTGTCGGTCATGCCGAGGACAGCGAGCTGTCGCGGGATACCGCGATGAACGAGGGCGAATTTGCGACGCGGCTCGGCATTCCGGCGGCGCCCGCGATCGCCGAGACGCTGATCGTCGAACGCGACATCCGCCTCGTGGAGCTGACCGGCGCCCGCTATCACTTCGGACAGATTTCGACGCGCGGGGCGCTGGACGCCATCACCGCCGCAAAATCGCGCGGCCTGCCGATCAGCTGCGGCGTGGCGGCGCATCACCTTGCGCTCAACGAACTGGACGTCGGCGCCTATCTCACCTTCCGGAAGGTCAAGCCGCCGCTGCGCGCGGAAGCCGATCGCATGGCGATGGTCGAAGGCGTCGCTTCGGGCGAAATCGACGTCATTGTTTCAAGCCACGATCCGCAAGCTGCGGATACGAAACGCCAGACTTTCGCGCAGGCGGCTTTCGGCGCGGTGGGTCTCGAAACGCTTCTGCCCGCGGCCCTGCAATTGTATCATAACGGACAGGCCGGGCTGTTGGATGTATTCGAAAGATTGACGATTGCGCCCGCGCGAATTCTGGGCCTTGAGAGCGGGCGGCTGGCCTGCGGCGCGCCGGCCGATCTCGTTCTTCTTGATCCCGACGAGCCGTTCCGCGTCAGTGCCGAACAGCTGCATTCCCGCGCCCGCAACACGCCATTCGAAGGCAGGACATTCGAAGGCCGCGTTCATCGTACTTATGTGAACGGAAGATGCGTCTTCGACCGCGCGTCTCCGCGGCCCTTCGATGTTTGATGGGCTGAATACGACCGGTTGGGCCGCGGGCGCGCCGGTTTTCGGCTCAGCTTTTCTGCTTGGTTATTTGCTTGGCTCCATCCCATTCGGGCTGTTGTTTTCCTGGGCAGCTGGCGCGGGCGACGTGCGCATGATCGGTTCCGGCAATATCGGCGCTACGAACGTGCTGCGCACGGGGAAGCGCTGGGCTGCGCTTGCGACATTGCTTTGCGATGGCGGAAAAGGAGCGGTGGCGGTGTTGTTGGCCAGTCACTATTACGGCGCGGTCGCCGCCGCGCTCGCCGGTCTCGGCGCCTTTCTTGGTCATGTCTTTCCGGTGTGGCTGCGCTTTCGCGGCGGCAAGGGCGTGGCCACGTTTTTTGGTGTTTTGCTCGCGATTGCCTGGCCCGCTGGCCTGCTTGCATTAGCAACCTGGCTTGCGGTCGCGGGCGTGTTCCGCATTTCCTCGCTTTCGGCGCTCACCGCCGCCGCGCTGGCACCGATCTACATGATGCTGTTCGGCAGGCCGCTCGACGCATTGCTCGCACTCGTGCTCGCGCTCCTCATCTTCGCCACCCATCGCGAAAACATCCGCCGCCTCCTCGCCGGCCGCGAACCCCGCATCGGCGCCAAGGCGTAACAATTACCATTCCCTCCAATCGCCCGCGAACAATCGCGACAAATCCCCAATTGTTGCTCTCGTCGAACCTGGTTATTTTGACACTAAGAGCACGAAGAGCACAAAGATGTTCCAAGCCGTCTCGTCCGAGGCCGAGGTGATAGCACGTCACGCGATCGACGGGGGTCCGCCTGTGCATTCCGCGCCGGGTGCCGGCCTGCTTTGCGGCTCTCCGGTTGCCGCCCCGGATTCCTGATGGGTTTCAATGTTCGCCTGTTCAAAGGCGGTTTGAAACGCGCGGCACTACAGCTTTGTGCGCTTTGTGTTTGAACATTTCTTCCTGAAGCGAAATGGACATGAACGATCGAGCTCTTTCCCTTTCCGAGCGCATTGCATGGCTGAGGCTGGCGCGGGCGCAGAATGTGGGGGCGGTGACGTTTGCGGCGCTGATCGCGCGCTTTGGTTCTGCGGCGAGGGCGCTCAAGGAACTGCCCCGGCTCGC
>DATJUM010000142.1:0-4139 GCA_035502355.1 Rhizomicrobium sp.
CAGGTGTTCCACAGCACGGGCCAGGAACATGCGCTCTTGTCGACCGGGAAGTTGCTTTCGAACATGCAGCGTTCCGCGCCGAAGGCTTCGATGCAGGTTTCGACGTAGGGACGCCACGCAGCGGCAAGCTCCCCGGAGGAGGGCGGGAGCGGTGCGAGATGGAAATCGCGGCCGCTGACCGAGAGGCCGAAGCCGCCGAGTTTTATATGCACATTGGGGCAGTGCGCCAGCTCGCGGATGGAGGAACGCCATGTGGCAAAAACTTCCGCCTGCCTGTCCTTGTACGGACCAATCCCCATCGGGCCGCCCAGATGATTGACCACAATGGGCGTGTCGGGAAAAGCGCGCGCGAGGTCCACGAGTTCGGGAAGCTGCGGATGAAACAGCCAGGCGTCGAAGGAGAGGCCAAATCTCGAAAGCAACGCGAAGCCGCGGCGAAACACCGGATCGAACGCAAGTTTCTCCGGCGGCGGCGGCATCAGATGGCGCTTCAACGCGTCGCTGCGCGCCAGCGCGTGGCGGATGCCGCGAAACCGGCCTTTTGCCGCTTCGATATGGGCTTCGAGCACGGCCGTGACTTCCTCGCCCAATGTCAGATCGGCATGACCCACAATGCCGGCACAAATACCCATAGTACCACGCTGCGCCGCTTCTTCCGCGAGCGCCGCTATGCGTTCGGTTTCGCCGACCGGACGGAGCGCCTCCGGCCCATCGCCGCGATAGGCATAGCCGCATTGCACGAAGACTGTTTGTTCGATGCGGTGGCCGCTTTCGAGATCGGCGAGGAAATCATCGAGCCGATATTCGAAGCCCGGCATCTCCCAGATGTGATGATGCGCGTCGATGATCGGCAGGTCGGGTCCGAGTATTTCTTCCGTTCGGCGCGCAAGCCACGCCTGGTCGACGACGGGAAGTTTCCCGGACTCGCTCATCGGGAAAGGATCAGCGCGGCGGCGCGGGATTGCGGTCGATGATGGCTCTCAGCCGCACGAGCCGCGAGCTCTTGATGAACCACTTCCCGTCGATCTTCTCGTAGGTCTCGTGTTCATAACCATGGCCGTGCAGCGAGCGGTTGGGATAGCCCTCCGGCCAGAACAGCCGGTCTTCCTGCACCCAGATGGCGCTGGCCCGCACCGGCGAAAGAATTTCAATCTCGGGCATCAGCGCATGGTCGATCGTCGTGCCTCCGCCAATGGCCTTCATGGCAAAGGATGTTATAACATCGGCGCCGCGATAAATTCCGTCTTCGGAGTTGAGGATGCGGGTCTCGCCGCGCACATCGAGGACCGCATCCGCAGCCCAGACGGTCCTGAACCCGTCCCAGTCCCGCGTGTCGAGAAAGCGGAAGTAGCGATATTTGAGTCGCTTGATTTCCTCGATCGCAACCAGCCGTTCCAGATCGTTCATGGCGCGCCTCAATCGAACTGATAGCGGTGATTGTTGCCGAGCACGATCAGCGGAATGTAGGAATCGCCTTCGACGCCGTTGATCGTGGTGCGGCAATGCTGTTCGCGGTGGCTCGATTTCGCGATCGCGCCGTCGGGAAAGCGCGGCCTGCCGATCTCGCGCACGTCATAGGCATCGGATTCCTGGTGGAGTTCCGCTCCGCGATACACGCCCTGTCCCTTGCCGTCATTGTAGCCGCCGTCATAGCCGAGGCCCTTGAAGATCCAGGTTCGTCCGACGGCTTCGTTGCGGGCCTCCCAGGTGCGGCCGTCCTCGGTCCTGAAGCGGATATCCATGCGCGAGAAGTCGCGCGTGCGGTCGACGAAATGGACGTCATAACCTTCGACGTCGACCACCTTCAGATTGGCGCCGCCCGGAAAGCCCAGATGACCGGTGAGATAGACGCGCTCGCCCAGTCCGTTTTCGAGCAGCGACATGTAACCGCCGAATTCCGGCGTGGCGAAGCCAAAGCCGAACAGCAGCAGCCCCTTGCCGCCGGTGCGGATGGCCGAAGGAAATGTTCCCTGGCCGCCGGTTCCGGTGAAAGGGTCGAAGCCGCCGACATTGGGGCGCACGCCCCAGGAATGATCGCGCCACATGTACCAGTCGCGAACCGGAATCTCTTCGCCGCCAAGCGTTATTAGTCCGTTCAGATGTCCGCTCTGGCAGTAGCGCAGATAATCCGTTGCGAGCCGCCCGTCGATGCGGCCGAAATGCGGATCCTCCAGATGCGGGGGGAGAAAGGATTTGAACGTCAGATCGAAGGAATGGGGATAATCGCCGCCGCGATCGAGGATATAACGCAGCGACTTCAACGGCTCGATGATTTCGATCCGCAACGGACCGAGCTTCATCTCCAGTTCCGGGCGCAGCGGCCGCGACAGGCGGAGATTTTCCTGTGTCTGTGCATTGTGCTGCACGGCCGCAAACCCGTCGAGCACATTCATGTTCTTGTAGAGGCCCATGCCGAAAGTGACGCCCGCGCTTCCGTCATGCGCGAAGGCCGAACCCATGTGACGGTCGAAGAAGCGGTGATCGGTCGTCGCCGCGTGCTCGAACTCGAGCGGCACCTGATGGAAAAGCGTTTCATCAAGGGCTGAAAGGGTCATCTTCGCACCTTCAATTCCGGCCAAATCTTGCGCGGGTTTCACGCTGCTTCGCGATCTCGAGCTTCGCCACCAGTTCGCGATGGACTTCGTCCGCGCCTTCGCCGATGCGCACCGTGCGCTGATAGGCGAACATCTCGGGCAGCGGCGTGTCGAAGGAAAGGCCGGCGCCGCCGTGAAACTGAATGGCGCGGTCGAGTACCTGCAGCGCCATATTCGGCGCGAGCACCTTGGCCTGCGAAATCTCGCTGCGCGCGGCCTTCGGTCCCTTTGTTTGCAGCAACCAGGCGGTGTGCAGCACGTGACGGCGCGCCTGCTCGATCTCGATGCGCGAGCGCGCGATGGCGTCGATCACGACGCCGCGCTCGACAAGCGGCTTGCCGCCGATGATCCGCTTTTCGACCCAGCTGCACATTTCGGCGAGCGCACGTTCGGCCGCGCCGACCGAACCCATGCCGAGCTGCACGCGGCCGAAGCCGAGCGTCGTCTGCATCATGGCAAAGCCCGTGCCTTCCGCGCCGAGCAGATTCTCCACCGGCACGCGCACATTGTCGAAGATGAGATCGACATGGCCGAACGGCGCGTGGTCGAAACCGAGAATGGTGTCGATGCGGCCGAAGGACAGGCCCTTCGACGCGCGCGGCACGATGACAAGCGAATGGCGCGAATGCCGCGGCGCATCCGGGTTGGTGCAGCCGAGCACGAGGATCGCGTCGCATTCCTTCATGATGGCACCCGTCGCCCAGGCCTTGCGGCCATTGAGCACGAATTCGTTGCCGTCGCGTTTGATCGGGAATTTGAGATCGGTAGGATCGGAGGAGGGCACCTCGCGCTCGGTGATGCTGATGCTGGTGCGTGCATCACCCGCCACCAGCGGCTTCAGATAGCGTTCCTTGATGGCTTCGCTGCCGAACTGGTCGAGCACCAGCGCGTTCGAAATCGTTCCCGAATAGCAGTGGAACACTTCAGTGCCGATCTGCGACATGTTCATCAGCTCGCAGATGGGCGCGTAGTCGATGAGGTCGAGGCCGCGGCCGCCGAGATTTTCCGGCAGCGGGAACATCCACAGCCCGGCCGCCTTCGCTTTGGCCCGCAACTCGCGCATCACCGGCATATAGGTCCAGCGGTCGGCCGCCTTCGACATCTGCTCGTGAAACACGGGTTCGGCCGGGAATACGTGTTCATACATGAACGCTTCGACCTGCTGCGTGAGCTCGCGGGCTTTTTCGGATTGTTCGACGGGCATTGTTCCTCCTTGGGGTTGTTGTCAGAGCCTTGTGTCTGCGGCGTCGCGCGCCAGCGCGTCGGCAACGCTGCGCGAAAGCAGCGCCTCGATGCGGGCACGCGTGTTGAGCGCAATGGCGAGATGCTGGATTCCGTGCAGTCTACCCGCATGGAAATCCCGCAGCATGTTGGCGCCGAACGTGATGTTGCGAAGAAAGCCCCAGACGGCGAAGAACCGAAGCTGCTCTTCGCTTACATCCGGCCCGCCATGTTTGCGGTAATGCGCGAGGAAATCGCCCCACGGCATGATGGTTTCGACATAGGGGCGGCAATAGGCGAGATCGTCGGCGGGATGTCCCGGAT
>DATJUM010000143.1:0-16476 GCA_035502355.1 Rhizomicrobium sp.
GACCTCCCCGCAAGGGGGAGGTAATTTCAGATCTCTCCCCGAAGAGTAACCCCATGACACAAACCACGCGCGACCCCGAGATCCAGGCCCTGCTCGACCGGCAAGCCATTACCGACGTGCTGATGCGCTACAGCCGCGGCCTCGACCGCCACGACCGCAAGACGCTCGAATCCATCTACTGGCCCGACGCCTATGACGACCACATCACCTATCAGGGCGATCCGCAGGGCTTCATCGATTACAGTTTTGCGTTTACCGCCGATGTCCGCACGTCCCACATGCTGCTGAACATCATGATCGAATTCGATTCGCCCGTCCGCGCACGCAGCGAGACCTACTACATCGGCTATCACGACATGCCGGGCGCGGTCGGGCGCGAGGATTTCGTGATGGGCGGGCGGTATCTCGACCTGTTCGAGAAGCGCGGGGAAGAATGGCGCATCAAGAAGCGGGTGCTCACCTGCGACTGGTACATGCGCGCGCCGTCAACTTCTGTCTGGGGCAGTGGGTTGCTCGCCGATCTCAAGACGCGCGGCGAACACTATCCGCGCGACCCGCTCTACTGGGCGCTGTCCGAAGCCGGCAAGCCACCGGCGAAATAGAGAGAGGCCACGCCGGCACGCCTGAATGCCCTCCGGGTCGCCATCATCGGCTTTCGAAGATCTCCTCGAGGAACCCCATCATAGCGCGCCATGAACGGCGGTCGGCCTGGGGATCATAACCGGATCTGTCCGGCGAACTCCGCGTCGCAGCATCAGGTCGGGTGAAAGAATGTTTGGCGCCCCCGTAAATATCGAGTTCCCAGTTCACCCCGCCCTGGCGCAGATTGGTTTGAAAGGCAGTGAGTGCGGACCAGGGGACGAGCGGATCCTCTACGCCCGTGCAAACCAGAAGCCGGGCTTTGACCCTGTCACTGTTCCAATCCGCTCCGACAAAATCGAGCCCCCCGTGGAAGCTGACGACTCCATTGATGTCGTTGCCGAACCGGGCAAATTCGAGAACCGTCGAACCACCGAGGCAATAGCCGATCGCGGCAATTCGCGTCGGATCGACGCCCGGTTGTGCGACAAGGGAGCGGCGCGCCGCCTCCACGCGACCCATCCACATCTCGCGATCGTTCAGCAGCCCGGTGATGCAACGCATCACCTCCTCCACGTTTTCGAACTGGCGGCGATCACCCCATAGATCAAGGGCGAAAGCGGCAAAACCGTTTTCGGCCAGCCGGTCCGCGATCTCCATGCAATGTGAGTCCAGGCCAAAGGCGTCGGGAACAATTAGAATGCCTGGCCGCGGGGACTGGCCGTCTGACACGATGGCGAAATAGCCGTTCATCCGCAAACCGCCGAAGGAATATTCCATATCCATCTTCAACCATCCCGACACTTGTCTCTCCTGTCACCTCACCGTCCGCCAGCCGGCGACTGGAACGGCGTATTCTTGTCGACGCGGATGTCCTGAGGCAGGCCGAGCACGCGTTCGGCGATGATGTTCTTGCCGATCTCTTCGGTGCCGCCGCCCATGCGATAGCCGGCCGACATGAAGAAGCTCTCCTGGATTTCGGCGAGATCGGGATCGGCATCCGCGACCTGACCCGCAGTTCCTGCGATATCCATGCCGAACGCGGCCATTTCCTGCAGCACGCGCGCCAGCGTCATCTTCCCGATCGTGGCCTCCGCGCCAGGTCGCTCGTTTCGCGACAGGCTGGTCGAGATGCGCTTGCGGATGTGATCGACGCCCGCAACGACCGCATAATAACTTGCCAGCCGGTCGCAGAACCCTGAACTCGCGACGAGCGAACCGCCCTCGGGCGAAGGAATATGGCTGGCGAGCCGCAAGAGCGGAGCGACCAGATTACGGCCGACGGTGCGGTCGTAAATCAGCGCGAGGCGCTCGTTCGACAGCGTGGTGAGGACAACCTGCCAGCCGCCGTCGATGTCTCCCAGACGCTGGTGATCGGGGATGCGCACATCGGTGAAGAAGACTTCGTTGAACTCCGACCTGCCCCACATCTGCTTCAAGGGCCGCACTTCGACGCCGGGGCTTTTCATGTCGAGGATGAAGAAGGTGAGGCCCTGATGCTTGGGTACAGCAGGATTGGTGCGGGTAATCAGCATGCCCCAATCGGCGATATGCGCGCCGGACGTCCACACCTTCTGGCCGTTGACCACCCATTCGTCGCCGTCGCGCACCGCGCGGGTGCGGATGGCGGCGACATCCGAACCCGCGCCGGGCTCCGAAAACATCTGACACCAGACAACCTCGCCGCGCAGCGTCGGTCCCGCGAGCCGCGACACGTGCTCGGGATGCGCGTGCTTCATCAGCACCGGGATTCCGACACTAGGACCAAGGTTGAACGTCTCGATATGCGGGACGGCGACCCGCGCCTGTTCCTCGACGAAGATGATTTCCTCGACCGCGCTGCCGCCGCGGCCGCCAAGCTCGCGCGGCAGCGTGAAACCGACATAGCCGGCCTTCGCTTTCTCCGCGGTCCAGGCGCGCATGAGCTTGACCCGCTCGGCTTCGCTCGCTTCCGCGGCCGGAACGAAGCGCGGCGCATTCGCCGCGAGCCATGCGCGGACTTCGGCGCGGAAGGCCGCTTCGGTTTGTGTGTCTTCGAAATCCATCTCCGTTCTCCGAATTTCAGGCGGCGCGCGCCGCGGCGAGGTTCGCCACCACGCGGGCGCGCCACTGGCCCGGTGCGCCGAGCGCGAGCGCAAGATGGCGCGCGCGGCGATAGAACAGCTGGCAATCATGCTGCCACGCGATCGCGGCGCCGCCATGCACCTGGATGTTGTCGCGCGCCGCGCGATCGAAGGCTTCCGTCGCCGAAACATGCGCCGTTGCTGCCGCGAGTGGCAGTTCGGCCGAATTCGTGTTGAGCGCCCAGGCCGCGAAATAGGCGTTTGAACGCGCAAGCTCATTGGCGATGTAGATATCGGCGAGCTTGTGTTTGATGGCCTGGAACGCGCCGACGGGTCGGCCGAAGGTATGGCGGTCGAGCGCATAGTCGCGCGCCATGACAAGCGCCGCCTCGGCGCCGCCCAATTGTTCGAACGCGACGAGCACGGCAGTGCGCGCGAGCAAAGATTCCAGAACCGGCCAGCCTCCTGCACGTTCGTCGCCGAGCTGTTCCGCGGGCGCAGCTGTGAAATCGATGCGGGCGAGCGACTTCGTGGGATCGATGCCGGTCTGCGGCGCGCGCGTGATGCCAGCGCCGTGCAGATCGACAAGAAACAGATGGACTTCGCCATCCGCCTTTGCCGCCACCAGCGTGACATCGGCATCCGTGCCGTCGCAGACAGCCGTCTTGGACCCGGTGAGCCGGCCGTTTTCGGAGATCGCGGCGATCAAATCTCCGCGAATGCCGCCCGCGGTCTCGGCGAAAGCGACCGTGCCCACCAATTCACCGCGCGCCAGGGCCGGCAGGTAGCGCCGCTTCTGATCCTCGCTGCCGGCCAGGAGCAGCGCCTCGCTGACGAGAAATGAAGTCCAGAACGGTACCGGGGCAAGTGCGCGGCCGAGCTCCAGCGCAATGGCGCATTGAAGAACATAGCCGAGACCCTGCCCGCCATATTGTTCCGGGACGGAGGTCGAGAGCCAGCCCTGCCATCCGAGTTCGCGCCATAATTCGCGGGAGAGCCCGTGCTCGCCATCGAGCACCCGCCGGACGAAATTCCGGTCACACTGCGCCGCCAGCATCCGCCGCAGCGTTTCCTGTGCCGCCCGTTCCTCGTCCGAAAAATCGAAGTTCATTTGTTTACCGCCCTGTCAGTACGCCTTCACCTGTGCCCTGCCGGTCTGTGGTTTTGAATTGCACGCGGAGCCGCGGAGATATTCTTGCCCACCACCAAGACACACCAAGGGCACCAGGAACCATTGCGCGCGGAACGCGCGGTTCCACCTTGGTGCGTTTCGTGTCCCGGTGGTACAATTTCTCTGCGGCTCCGCGGCTCCGCGTGCCAATAACGACAGCCCGCAGGGCAACTGTGATACTCAGTGCTCATGCCAGAAGCTCGTCAAGCGGAGGAAGGCTTTCGGGTTCGAGTTCGAAGCCGGCGGCGCGGAACCAGCTGCGCTCGCGCGTGATCTGGCTTGCGGACTGTTTCATCACCAGTTGGGCGGCAGCGCGGCGGAATTCGGGGGAACCGTCTTCATAGGCCGCGCGCAGAAGCGTGTCGGCCGCATGTTTCATTGCCTTGGTAAGCCCGGTGAGTTCCGGCTGCGTCGGAATGGGCATTGTAACAACCCCGGCGGAATTCCGCAGCGATTCCCGCGCAGCTTCGGTCGAAGCGCCTCCCCCGGCGGCATCGATCAACTCGGTCACCAGCGCTGCGTATTCGCGCAGCTCTACCAGCTCGTAACGATAAAGCTTGTCCTGCTGCTCCGCCATCAGCTTCAGATTGCCGACGACAATGCTTGCCTGGTCGAGTGCGAGTCTTTCGCCCGCGGGGATCGCGGGAATGACCACCTCCTGCATCGCGCGCAGCATCGATTGGATACGGAGCCTGAAATCGGGAACCATCTTCAGATCCTTCCTTGCAGCGCCTTGCGGACCGCGGAGAGCATGAGCGGCGCGGAATTGATGATCCAGCCCACCCTGATGTCCTGATGGGTTTTCTCGCCCATCATGATGCGCGGTGCCGTGGCGAGCGCATTGATGGCGCCGCGCCAGCAGCTGAAGACATCGTAATAGGCGAGCTTTGCCGGATCGACAGGAAGCCCGGACAGCCGCTCATATTCGCGGATGAAAATCTCGCGCGGATAGAAGCCGCCCATCAGCTCGACACCGTTCTCGTCCTTCTCGGAAAACAGCGGACTGAAGAAGAAGGCCAAATCCTCGTGACGGTCGCCGAGATGGACGAGCTCCCAGTCGAGGATCGCGGTGATGCGGCCGGTATCGGGAAGGAAGAGGAAATTCCCGCCGCGGAAATCGCGATGCACGAAGGAGACATGATCGATCGGCGGCGCATTCTCGCGCAGCCAGCGTGCCGCCAGCGTCATCAGCGGGTAGGATTCGACGCTGTCTTCCTCCCACACCCGCTCCCACCAGTTGATGGCGCGGATGACGCCTTCATTCGATCCGGCTTGCGGCGGATCGAAGGCCGACACGTCGCTCGCGCGCCAATCGAATTTTGCCAGCTCGGCGAAGTAACGAATAAACTGCGGCGCCAGCAGCGCGCGATATTTCGGACCGAAGCCCTGCCGCGGCGTATAAGCGCCTTCGCGCGGCGGGCGCGTAATGCCTTCGCAAAAGCTGGCGATCAGCGCGGGCTGGCCAAGCTCGGCGCCGTCGGGATCGCACCAATGCACGGCGGGAACCGGCATGACGGCACGCATCGCGTGCATCGCCTGGAATTCGCGCAAGGGATGCGTCTCGACGATCGACTCGGCAGGACGCATGCGCAGCACCAGTGTTTCATCGCGCGCCGTGCCTTCCGCGTCCCGCCATTCGAGTCGGAACGCAAACTGTTCCTTCGACGAGCCGCCGGCCAGCGGCCTGATACCGGATATGCGGAACTCGCCGGGGAGCCGCTTGCGCAGAAATACCGTTAGCCTCTCGCGCACGCCCTCGACGGGTTGCGGCCGATGACTGGGTCCGGAGCGCGCCCGCATCTTTCCCGTCAATGTTTCATCGACGGTGCGTTCGGTGGGGAATCGCCGCCTGAGCGACTCGATCCATTCCGCGGACGGATTTTGTTTGTCGTCGATGATCGGCACGGCGCGCCTACAGCCGGAAGGACCGTTCCGTGTGCCCGTCAAAGGACTGGCCATCGACGTGGAGCACCGTGCCCTGTTCGTAGGTCACGATATGCGCGATGCCAGGCGTCACCCCGTCGAAACATTCCATGTAACGGCTGGTCGAATGCGGCAGCGCGCGCCGCGGCTCGGCCGCGATTTCGATCGTACCGCGCTCATAGTGGAGCGTCATGCTGTAGGTTGGCGTCGGTGCCGCACTCGATTCCAGAAAGGGCGGATCGGGGCATTTCGCCTCGTAGATTTTGCCGCCATCCCAGATGACGGCTTTTTCCAGCGCCCGCACGAAGACGCCGTCGCGGATATTGTCGATGAAAGTGAGCGCAAAGGAGCGGCCCTGCGAAACATTGCCGTGAATCCAGCAATGCCGGCCCATCTCCTTCATGTCGCGAGGTCCGCGCGAATGGTCGTGCCAGCCGAGACCATCCATCTCGATCGTGTTGCCCTCGTAAGCGATCGTGCCTTGAAACCGTCCCGTCTGTTCAATGTGGAATTTGCCCCAGGCCTGGTCTCTGATCCCGCCCGTCATGTCCCACATCGGCACGCTGCTGGTGAACCCGATGTCGAGATCGACCAGCAGCTGCGGCCCTTCGGGCAACGGTCCCTTGTGCAATTCCGGCGTGTTCGTTCGGCGTGCGGGACCGCGATAGCTGAGCCTCCAGCTCTCGCCGGGCTTCTCGCAGATGAGATCGAGAAGCGCTGCGGACGGCCCGCGCGCCGATTCGCGAAAGCCCCAGCCGCGATGCACGAGATACGTCCCGTCGGGGATGTAAAGCAGCACCTGTTCGCGCCAGATGCGCGGATCGAGCGACCATCGCCCGCAATGGATCCAGAAGCCGACATCCCGCTTCGAATCATAGCCGTCGAAGCAGAAATTCTCCCGCCATGTCGGATCGTCCGGCAGCTCGGGGACCGGCAATTCGTCTTCCCAGCTGGTCATGCTTTTCCGCCCTCGTTGCGTTTGCCGGCTTCCCGGTTCTATTTGTAAGCATACGTACGATTTTCTTGCATGTCACCAGCCCTGAACGCAGGATTGCCTCTCGCTGCAGCGCGTTGTTCGGAGAACCAGCCATGCCCCGCAACCGACAGGTCCTGCTCGTCGCGCGGCCGAAAGGCATTCCCGCCGCCGAGGATTTCCAGATCGCCGAAAGCGAAATGCCCAAAGCCGGTCCCGGCGAATTCATCGTCCGCAATCTGCTTCTGTCGGTCGATCCCGCGCAGCGCGGCTGGGCGAGCGACGAGGCCAATTACTCCACGCCCCTGCCGCTTGGTTCGGTCATGCGCGCGCTTGCGGTGGGCGTGGTGACGGAAAGCGCGAACAGGAGTGTCGCGGTGGGCGAGCATCTCTATGGCTGGTTCGGCTGGCAGGATTATTGCGCCGCGAGACCCGCCGACATCCTCAGGCGCGTCGATCGGGATGCAGCACCGCTCTCCGCTGCGCTGGGCGTGCTCGGCCTCAACGGCATTACGGCGTTGCTGGCACTGGAAGAGCTCGGGTCCCCGAAAGCCGGCGAAACCATCCTCGTCTCGACGGCCGCCGGCGGTGTGGGCAGCGTGGTGGGCCAGCTTGCGCGAGATCGCGGCCTGCACACAATCGGCCTGACCGGAAACGAGACCAAGGTCGCCATCTGCCGCGCGGAATTCGGCTATGACGACGCGCTGAATTATCGTGAGGCGGGCGATCTTGCCGCCGCCATTTCGTCCGCCGCGCCGAAGGGGATCGATATTTTCTTCGACAATACCGGCGGATGGATCGCCGATGCGGTCGTGCCGCTGATGAATGCGCATGGGCGCATCATCCAATGCGGAACGGCGTCTGTTTCCTCGTGGAATCCGGTGCCGGCCGGTCCGCGCCGGGAACGCGCGGTGCTGACAAAGCGCCTCAGCTGGAACGGATTTGTAATCTTCGACCATCTCGACAAATTCGCCGAGGCTGCGGAGCGGCTGCAGCATCTCGTCGCCCGCGGCGCGCTCGCCTATCGCGAAGAGATACTCGACGGCATCGAGCACGCGCCCGGCGCCATCGCGAAACTCTATCACGGCGACAATCTCGGCCGCCTGCTCCTGCGGCTGTAATTCTGCTGCGCACAGATCAAGGCGCTCACGCCCCCTCCGCCCCTTCGGGGCACCTCCCCCGTCCTGCGGTCGGGGGAGGAACCACTTGATTTGCTCCTCCCCTGCCGAAGGCGGGGGAGGGGGACCGCGAAGCGGTGGAGGGGGCTATCCGCGTGGATGAAGCCGCAGATTGAGTGTGTTCAGGCCGCGGAAGGCGATGCTGGGGTGGAAATCGAGCTTTTCGTCGAGGACCTCGATATCGAAGCGGCGCAGCAGTTCCGGGAAGAACTCGACCAGCTGCATCTTGGCGAAGAGATGGCCGATGCAGAAATGCAGGCCCGGCGCGAAAGTCATGTTGGCGTCCTGCGGCCGCGTGGGGTCGAGCTTCAGCGGTTCGGGGAAGGTGGCCGGATCGCGGTTCGCGCCGGCGATCATCAGCAGCACATACTGTCCCGCCTTCAGCTCCTGTCCGTGCCAGCTAAAGTCGCGTGACACCATGCGCTGCTGCGTGCCCGACATCGCCACATGGCGCTGCAGCTCCATGACCGCGTTCAGAATGTTCTCCGGATGGGTGCGGATGTAATCGCAGAATTCCGGATGGCGGGCGCAGGCGAGCGTGCCGAGCGTGATGGTGCTGCCGGTCGAATCATTGCCGGCGAGCAGCGTCAGATAAAGTATGCCAAGCAGTTCCTCCTCCGAGAGCTGGTCGCCGCCGTCGCGCGCGGTCACCAGTGCAGAAATAAAATCCTCGGTCGGCGTCCCGCGCCGTTTCTCGATCTCAGGGAGAAAATAACTTCGCATCTCGAGCATGGTCTGCTCGGCCTGGACGAGGAGATCGACGCCTGGTGCAAATCCGCCCAGCGTGGCATTGATCGTATCGGTCCAGCGCCGCATGGGCACGAGCAGTTCGTCACTCAGCCCCAACAACCGCAAAATCATGCGCGAGGGAATCCGCCGCGCCACCGAGCCGACGAACTCGACCACATCCTGGCGCGAAGCGTCGTCGAGCGCTTCCTGGATGACCGCTCGCGCGACCGGCCGCAGATCCTCGGCGACCTTGCGGCTGAACGCCTTCATCATCAGCTTCCGCAGGCGCGGCTGGTTCGGCGGATCCATGTCGATCAGCCATTGCGGCAGCGACTCCATGAAATAGGGAATGAGTTCCTGGCGCTGTTCCTCCGAGAGCGAGCGCCAGGCGTGATGCAGCCGGACGTTCGACAGCGGCAGATCCCCGCGAAATCCTTCCACGACTTCGCGATGGCCGGTCACCACCCAGCACTGGTTCACGTCGCTCCAATAGATCGGATTGGTTTCGCGGATCGCATCGAGATGATCGAGAAGCCGGTCACCGAGAATGGCGGCGTCGGCGAAATTCACATCGATGTCGCGGACCTGAACATTCATCACCGTCCTCCCATAGAACCGGCTGATTGCCGAAATTGTTGATCACCAGCCTATCACGTGTTAGGCAGGTGCGCACCTGTTTTTCGGGGACAAAATTGGACGCTGTCGCAAGCCCCATTGCCTGGATCACCGGCGCCGGTTCCGGTTTTGGCCGGGCTGTGGCGCTCAGGCTGGTCAAGGATGGCTGGCGCGTCGCGGCGACGGCGCGGTCGCCCGCCGATCTGGACGCGCTTGCAGCCGAGCCGGCTGCGCGGGGAATGATCCGGGCCTATCCGGGCGACGTGACGGATCGGGCAGGCATGGCGGCCACCGCGGACGGGATCGAGAGAGAGATGGGGCCGGTCGACCTCGTATTTCTTTCCGCCGGCGGATATTTCCCCTTCCCCATCGAGCAATTCTCCGCCGAGAAGACCATGCAGACCATGCAGCTCAATGTCGGCGGCGTGGCCAATGTGCTCGAAGCCGTGATCCCGCGGTTTCTCGCGCGCCGGAAGGGCCACATCGCGGTTGTTTCTTCGCTGGCGCAGTACCGCGGACTCTGCCGCACCACAGCTTACGGCGCGAGCAAGGCCGCGCTGCTTGCCATGTGCGAGACCCTGCGCCTGCAAGGTCATGATAAAGGTATCAAGGTCCAGATCGTCGTGCCGGGCTACATCAAGACGCGGATGACCGAGAAGGCACCGTTCCCGCTCCCGCATATCATGACAGCGGAGGATGCGGCCGAAGAAGCGGTCAAGGGTCTCAAATCCGATCGTTTCGAAATTCCGATGCCGAAGCACTTCGTCCGCAAGTTCCGGCTGGCGCGGCTGCTGCCCTCGTCGGTCTATTTCTGGTACGCGCGCCGTTCGCCGGATTTCGGCGGCGTGCGCGCGAAATAACAGGCGGAGATAAGACATGAATATCAGCGCCACTGTGTCCGAGCTTCACACGGAGCTGGTCAATGTCGACCGCAAGCGCCTGCGCTTCCGCGTCGACCGGCGCGCCTATACCGACGACGAGGTGTTTCGCCGCGAGCGCGACATCATCTTCAACAAATGCTGGCTCTACCTTGGACATGCGTCGGAGATCCCGGCGGCCGGCGATTTCCTGACACGTACCGTCGGCGGCTACGATCTCATCTTCAGCCGCGACACGGCCGGCGATATCCACGCCTATTTCAACGCCTGTTCGCATCGCGGCTCGACGGTCTGCCGCGAGCGCAGCGGTCGCGCGCGTGTCTTCACCTGTCCCTATCACGGCTGGGTCTACGATCTTGCCGGCAGGCTGCGCGACCAGGGCGCGAAGAGCGGCTATCCGGCGAATTTCAATGCCGACGGCGCCTATGATCTCCGGCGCGTGCCGCGGCTCGAAGCGTATCGCGACCTCTATTTCGTCAACTACAATCCGCGCGCCATCGGTCTCGCCGAATATCTCGCCGGCGCAGCCGATTATCTCGATCTCGTCGCCGACCAGGCCGAATCCGGCATGGAAATCATCGCCGGCGGAGTGTCGCTCGAAGCCTCCGGCAACTGGAAGCTCCTGATGGAGAACAGCTACGACGCCTATCACGGCCCGTCGCTCCATTCGACCTATTTCGAATTCCTCGATCAGCGCGTGGCGAGCTCGAACATGGCGGGAACACAATCGGGCTTCGGCTGCGGGCTCGGCATGGGGCATGGCGTGTTCGAACTCAACCTGCGCTCGGGCCGGCCGATCGCGCAATGGATTCCGCCTTTTGGCGAAGACGCGAAGCCGAAGATTGAAGCGATCAAGCGCCGGTTGGTGGAAAAATTCGGCCGGGAGCGCGCCGACCGCATGGCCGAGCGCCAGCGCAATCTGATCATCTTTCCCAATCTGGTGGTGAACGACAATCTCGGTATCTCGGTGCGCACCGTATTCCCGAAATCTCCCAGCCGGATGACCGTCGATATCTGGGTGATGGGTCCGAAGGGCGAAGACCCGATGTTCCGCAAGCTGCGGCTTGATAATTATCTGACCTTCGTCGGACCGACGGGATTTGCGACACCCGACGATATCGAGGCCTTCGATCTGTGTCAGCGCGGCAGCGTCCATTCGCCCCATGCGTGGAGCGACATCTCCAAGGGCATGTCGGAAGACGAGGACCTGCTGCATGCGCGCGCGGATTTCATGGACGAGGCGCAGATGCGCGGCTGGTGGGCGCAGTGGGATCGCCTGATCGGCGGCGCCGAAACGCTGGAGGCCGCAGCTCCTGGAGATGCCCGATGAGCGATGCCGGTCTGCGCGCTTCGGTCGAGGACTTTCTCTATCGCGAAGCCGAATTGCTCGACCGGTGGCGGCTGAACGAATGGGTCGAATTGTTCACGCCTGATGGTTATTATCTCGTCGCACCGCTGGGGCTCGACGATCCGCGCAACGCCGATCCGCAATCGATGCTGTTTCTCGTGGCCGACGACCGCACGCGCATCGGCCAGCGCGCCACCCGGCTCCTGAAGAAGGGCGCACATGCCGAATATCCCCATTCGCGCACCCGCCACACGGTGAGCAACGTCATGATCGAGGACCATGACGGCGACACGGTCCGCGCCGCCGCCAATTTCATCACCTGGCGCGCCCGCAACCGCGAGGTGGTGAGCTATATGGGCCGCACCTATTACACGCTCGCGACCGCAGCTGACGATTTCCACATCCGCGAGAAGCGCGTCTGCCTCGACCTCGAACTCCTCGCCCCCCAGGGCAGTCTCGCGATCATTCTTTGAGGACGTGAAATGGCGCTCGGGTGGAGACCACTGGGTAGTCTCCTAATTTGAGTTTTCGGCGTCCGATTTTCCGGTCTGGCTACCTGCCTTGTCCTCGCCGGATGCGATCAATCGGTGGCACAGAGGAGCAGGGAATCATGTACGGAAACTATTCAGTCCAGATTCAGAGCAAGAACGCTCCAAATGCGAAGATGCGAGAGAAGACGTTCGCTGATTTTGCCGCCCTTTATGATTTTGTCCGTGCCTTCGACCACAACGGCCCAGATGCGATTAATGTCCACTTGCCAGCTTGCACCTCCGACGATGAACACGGGAAAATCAAGGATTGTTGGCTTGCTGCAAATTAGGACACCAGCGAGCCGTCGGGGAGCCTCTTCCTGTTCTTTATTGATGTGTTAGGCTGAATTGATATGTTAGGGTGGTGTTCTTTTTCGGGCCTCGCAATGTCGAATTCCGACGGATATCCACTGCGGCTCCCGGCTATCCGGGACGTAAGTCTGGGGCAGCGACAGCTCTCGCAGATCTGCGACCGCTGGTGCGTGCGGCGGCTTGGCCTTTTCGGTTCCGCGACGACTGACCGGTTTGATCCGGCCGCGAGCGATCTCGATTTTCTCGTGGATTTTGCGCCGCTGGCACCGGGCGACTATGCCCGCGCCTATTTCGGCCTGCGTGAGGAGCTGCAATCGCTGTTTGGTCGGGAAGTCGACCTGGTCACGGAATCGTCCATCGCCAATCCCTATTTCCGGCGTCGCGTGGAATCGGAGCGGCAAACCCTGTTCGAGCGGACATGATGGACCGGGCGGCCCAAAAATATCTTTGGGACGCGCGACAAGCGGCCGATCGGATCGCGCGCTTTACCGCGCTGCGCACCTTTGACGACTACCTCTCGGATGAAATGCTGCGGGCAGCCGTTGAGCGTCAATTTGAAATCATCGGTGAAGCGCTCAGCGGACTTCGGCGCGTCGCTCCCGGCATTGCGTCAATAATCCCCGATCTCTCGCGCATCATCGCGTTCCGGAACATACTGATCCACGGCTACGCAAGTGTCGATGACCGCCTCGTTTGGGGTGTCGTAGAAACCGAACTGCCGAAATTGCGCGAGGCGCTTGAGCGCTGCATGCCAATTCCGCGAAGTGAATAGCGCGCGCCTTACTTTCCCTGATAGACCGGCGTGCGCTTTTCCAGAAACGCGCTGACGGCTTCGCGGATGTCGTCGGACATGATGGAGATCTGTTCGAGCGCCAGCGAATATTCGAACACTTCGCCGGCGCGCTGCTGGAGCACGCGGTTGAGCGCCTTCTTGGTCATCTGCACGGCAAGCGGCGGCAGGGCGGCGATGCGCCCGGCCAGCGCCCGCGCGGCCGGCAGCACCTCTTCGGGCGTTTCGACCAGATCCGTTACCAATCCCCGCGCATAGGCCTGCTCGGCGCTCATCTTGTCGCCCGTCAGCAGATGGCGCTTGGCCCACATCATGCCGACCGATTGGGGCCACACCACGCAGCCGCTGTCGCCCGCCACCATTCCGGCCGGCACATGCGTATCGCCGAGCCGCGCCTTCTTGCAGGCGACAATGGAATCGCAGGCGAGAACGATGTTGGCGCCGAGGCCGAGCGCGTCGCCATGCAGCGCCACGACGATGGGAATCGGCACGTCGATCAGCGTGTTGAACAGGCGGCGTCCCTGCTCGGTGATGCGGGCGCGCACCGCATGGTCCTTTTGCATGCGGAAGACTTCGTTGAGGTCGCCGCCGGCCGAAAATGTCTTGCCGGTGGACGCAAGAACAACGGCGCGGATTTCTTCCGTCTCGCGCAGCATGTCGAAGACGCGGATCAGATCCTTGTGCAGCGGCTCGTCGATGCGGTTGTGCAGCTCCGGCCGCGTGAAGGTGATCTCGCAGACATGGTCGTTCGTCTCGATCCTGAGCGCTTCATAGTCCGACATTTCCCGTGCCTCCCTGCCGCCGGCAATTTCGTACGCATGCGAACAATATGCTTACTGCGGACGTTCGCGCAATTGCTGAGGATCCGGCTCAGCCCCGACCGGAGGCAAATCCGTGCAGCAGCATGTTCCGCAGGATGTCCCGCAAATCGTCCAGCGAGAATCGTTCGGCCCGGTGACCGTAATGCCATTCCTCGATCGAATTGATCGCACCGAACACGAAGAAGACCTGGATTTCGGTGACGGCGGAATTCCGCCGCCCCTTGCCGCCGACGCGGTTCAGAATTCTCATCCAGGCCCTGAGATAGGGCGTGAGCTCGCGGGTGGCTTCGGCGCGCAGTTCCTGTGGCACTTCGCGGTAGATGCGGAGCAGCGCCGAGAGATAACGACGCGGGTGGAACAGTGCCCGCAGATGCGCCGCGATGGCGGCGTCGAGCAGCGCCTCGCCATCCATTTCGGCAGCACGCGCCGTCACCGCATCGAGTTCGGCTGAAGCCGTGTGCGCGGCGATGCGGAACAATTCGAGCGTGATCTCTTCCTTGGAGGCGAAATGGTGGTAGAGGCTCGGGCCGCGAATGCCGATCGCCGCTGCGATGTTGCGCACCGAGCCTTCGCCGTAGCCGTGGCGGCTGTAAAGGTTCGCGGCGCAATCGAGAATTCGCTCGCGCGTGCCGGTTCCGTCCGCGGCAATCCGTGAACGCTCTGCGAGCCCCGCCTCCGCCATTTCCGTCCTTTCCCGCCGGCCAGATCCGCGCCGTCAGCGCCGCCGCCGAGTTGACCCAAAATTGCCTCGCCACACAACTGCCCCCTATCGCGATCTCGTTCGCTAGCGTACGATCCATGTGCTTACTATCAGGAGGATGTCGTGAGCGCCTATGTCATCGTGGTCATAAAGCACACGAAAGATGAGAAGGAAGTGGGCGAATACCGCCGCATCGGAATTCCAAGCCTGCAGGCCACGAACGTGAAGTTTCGCGTGCGCCCCGGTCCCGTCGAGGTCCTCGAAGGCGAGCCGGTCGAAGCCATCGTGATGCTGGAATTTCCGACCATCGCCGAAGCCAAGGAATGGTACAACTCGCCCGTCTACCAGGAAGCGCTGGAGCACCGCCGCAAGGGCGCCGAATGCCACGCTTTCATGGTCGAAGGCAGCTAGCCCAGCGACAAGAAACCCGCACCGGCATGGTGCGTCCTTCGACAGGCCCAGGATGAGGAGAAACGTACTTGCACTGGCAGTTGTGGCAGAAAGATTTCCCTCATGCTGAGCCCGTCGAAGCACGCAAAATGCCGGCCCTAGGCCGAACCCCACAACGGCAGATGCGATAGCCCTGGTTTCATCCCCGGGGGTCCATACCATCGATGCAAGCTTTGTGGTGAATTTCCTCTGCGTCTCCGCGGCTCTGCGGTTCACACAGGGCTGATGCAGCGGGAACCCGAGGGCACGCAGCATCTGAATGTACCACTCTTCTCAGACAAACTCGCTGCGATGTAGTTCGGCGAAGTCGCGCCAGCGGAGCGCGGGTTTGCCCGTAAGTTCCTCCACGGTCGAAAAGGTTTCGGCCACATCGGGCACCTGGCCCTTGCTGATGGCTTCCATGAACGCAACGAAATTCCGCGCGAAATCCGCGTCCCATCCGCGCGCGGTCAGTTGCGCGAAGGCTTCGTCGGGTGGGACGTAGCGCGCCGCAAAGGGCTTCCCACAGGCCGATGAAAGTATTTCGGCGATCTCGGCCATGGTGCGCGTTTCCACCGCGAGCGGATAGGCGCGGCCCTGATGCGGCGCAGGATCGCGCAGCACCACGGCCGCCGCCCGTGCGATGTCCTCCGCCGCGATCCACGACACCGGCGTATTGCCGAAATAATGGATGATCTCGCCGCTCTGCCGGTCGGTGCGCGGCGCGACATTGTTCATGAAATAATTGGGGCGCAGCGTCGTGTGCCCGACGCCCGAAACTTTCAGATAGGCTTCGACGAGCCGGTTCCAGCCGATCGGGCTCCACACCGTGTCGTCGGCGCCATGCGAGCCGAGATTGACGATATGGGCGACGCCGTTCTTCGCCGCCGCGTCGATGATGATCTTGCTCTGGATGAGATAGTCGATGCCGTAGGGCTTGAGCATGAAGACCGTGTGCGCGCGGGCCATCGCGGCGCGCACGGTCTCGGGTTTCTTCAGATCGAGATAAACCGGAAAATGACCCGCGGCACGAACCGCCTCGGCACTCTTTTCGGATCGCGCGGCCGCGACGATATCGAAGCGCACGCGGTCGGGAAGCAGCTCGCGAAGCACATTCGAGCCGACGGTTCCGGTGCCGCCTATGATGAGGATCCGGCGGCGCGCGTTTTCCGCCACTGGCTCAGTCCATCCGGCTCGGCGGCTGGACGCCGCGATTGTGCCGCGCGCACAGCTTGCGCCACTCCATGATCATAAAATCTTCTTCGGTCAGGACTTCTTCGATCCAGGCGCGGTCGTGCTTGTAGAAATGCTGCGTCGATTCGCGGGCCTTGACGTCCTGCATGAGGAAATTCTGGATCGCATAGCGCTTCCAGCGCGTCATGAAGCGCGAACGGAACGCCATCGCCTCTTCCTCGTCGGGGCAGCGGCGGCCCATCG
>DATJUM010000144.1:0-5943 GCA_035502355.1 Rhizomicrobium sp.
ACCGACCGGGAATCGCCAAAAAGGTCCCCACGGGCCGCGTTGCGGATGATCTTGATGAGCAGGTGATCACGGATCGCCCCGATCGGTATCGGCCATTCTACGCTGAGCCATCCGCCGAAGCCGTGGCCGGTCGGATTGATCCGCCCGGCCGAGAGCTTGTTGATGAAGCGCCAAAAGTAGCGGTATCGGCAATTGTCGATCTTCTGGAAATAGGCGTGCATCGCCGCGGCGCGCCACGACGGGTCGCCGGTCTCGTGCGCGATAGCGTTCCAGTCTGAATCGGGCGGCCGCATGAAGATCATCGCATGATGTGCGGTGCAACCGCCCAGGGTTGAGGCTCGCGGATAAAGCACGCCTTCCTGCATCGTCCCGGGCGGCCGCGCGCGGCGCTTCGCGTCGTCGCCGAAGTCGTGGACCCAGTAATTCCAAGCTATTGCCGGGTTTTCGGAGCCGAAGGGATGGAATGCAGGGACGTCGTAGTCCTCCGGCAGGCCCTGGGAAGTCAGCGCCGCGGGATCCGCCCCGGCTTCGAGGACGAGGACGCTCATGCCGCCTTCCGCGAGCCTGGCCGCGACCGTCCCTCCGCCGGCGCCGGAGCCGACGACGATATAGTCGAAGATCTCGACGCTGGTCTCCGGCATCGATTTCAGAACGTCTTGATAAATTCGATCAGCGCGCGCTTGTCGTCGTCGCTCAGCGCCGGCTCGGGTCCGAAACCCTGCTCGTCGCTGCTAAGACCGGCCGTCTCATTGAATTCGGCCGTTCCGAAATAATGGCCCCGGTTGACCACGAAATCCGGGCATTTGAGGAGCTTGAGCAGCGGGCCGCGGAACTGCTTGCCCCATTCGAGCAGCGCCGCGTCGTCAGCCTTCGGATCCAGCGAGGGTGCAGCGGCTGCGACCTGTTTGACCAGCTCCACGACAGCGGCGTCGTGCGACACGCGCCGCGCGCTGAAAAGCGGCAGGTCCGCCGCTGGCTGCACGTTGGAAGCGAGGTTAATCGGGAAGCCTTTCGGAATTGGCCCGATCGTGAGGCCGCCATCCTTGTCAAAGAGCTTGTTCAGGAACGGCAGGTGGAAGCCGTGGATGAGGCTCGAGAGTTCGACAGGGATGTTGCGATAGGGGACATAGACCGCGCTGCGCTCGGTAGTGCGCGCGATATAACCGTCGAAGCCCGGCTCCTTCTGCCGCCTCTCTGGCCATAGCAATTGCTCGATCGACGCGTTGAATACGCTCATCCGCGAGTCGACAGACGGGTCGGTTGAGAACGGCCCGAGCCGATTGTTGAGCAGGAACGGCGCGGTTGACCAAACGCTGATTAGCGAGGGCACGCGAGTGAATCCGAGACCGCCACCTGGCATCTGGAACTGCCAGCGCCGGGCGGTGAACGGATCCTGTACTGTGATCTTTCCGACTGAGGGTAGGGTCTTGTAGGTGGCGGACGAGAAATTGTCCCAGATGTTGCCGCGGACCGCGTTGGTGCCGAGCGGGCTGCAGGCGTTGGTGCGGAGCAGCGTCACTGGGATGCGCGCGTCGGTCGAGAGGTAATTGTCCTTGAGGAAGTCCGGCGCGGCGACGACGTCGCGCATCTTGGCCTTGTAGTCGTCGCTCTTCGTGTATGCCCAGTAGCGCATGAAGCACTGCAGATAGTTCGCGCCGGAGCAACCGTCCGGCATCATCTTGAGCGCTTCGGGCGGCTGCTTGCTTGAATGGCAGCGCGCGCAGGTTTCGGCAAACACGCGCTTGCCCCGCGTCAGCGTGTCTGCGTCTGCGTTGAGATATTTGCCGCCCCCGGGCGCGTCGCCGAGCTTGTCCGGCTGGCCCGCGGCGACCAGAAAGGCGGCCATCGATGGCGTTCCCGCCTCGGTCGCGCGCCAGTAGGAAGAATATTTCTCGGCGGTTGGAATGAGGATCGGGGTTATCGGTTTGAACCCGAAGAACGGATTGAAATGAGTCGTCCAGTCTTCGCTGTCGAGCCCAATATTGATGTAGACGCGGTTCAGTGCGCCGAGCACGCCGACCGAATCCGCGCCGTCCTTGAGCACGCGCGGCGACCACGAGGTCTCGGGCGGATCGAATGTGCCAGGAAGCTGCTTGTTCTGGCCTTCGTTGCCTTCTAGCCGCTCCTTGCCCCAGATATGAGCCTGTCTTAGTCGCTCGCCGAGAAGGTACACCGCATTCATGGTGCGGGGGTTGTTGATGTAGTCCGTCGAGACGAGCGAGGTGTCCATCGTCCCTGGTAGGTAGGAATGGACGAGCTGGTAGACGAAATTCTTCTCGTCCGCCGACCACACGAAGACGCGATCCATCCAGAGATATTGCGCACCTACTGTCGAATTCAGGTTGGAATATTCGGGACGCGACGGGTCGGCCGGCGGATGAATCGGGCTCAGACCGACATGGCAGAAGCCGCAAGACATACCGACCCGATACGGCCGCACGAGCTTCGGATCCGTGTAATATTTGTAATCGCTGTAATAGCGCCCCGGATCCCAGTGCGCCTTGGCGGACTCGTCAAATTCCGGGTTAGGAAAGAGCCGCAGACCAAGGATGCCGGTCGCCTCGCCGAAATACGAGCCGACGGGCAGCGTGGTCCCGTCCTTGAAGGCCTGGCCGCGTTGGCCGATCTTCACGCCCGGATACTTCGTTGCGTTCTCGAACGGGTCGGGCGCGCAGCCGGCACTCCGATGGTCGAGCCAGAGGCCGAAATGCGCGGGGTCCGGCGCGGTCGGCTTCTCGAAGCACGGCTCGTTGATCGCGCCGAGCCACTTCCAGCGGGAGTCACGGTCACAGCGCTGGCCGTCGCAATAAGTTTGGCTCGGGTGCGAGGTGATGATCTTGAGAAGGTCGAAGGTGGCGAGGCTATTCTGGGTGACCTTGTCCCAGAAGCGGTCATTGCCTCCGGTCCATACGATCCACATGTTGCGCCCCTTGACCTGCTCGGCGTTTAGGGGGGCGCCATTGTCCATGTCATGGAAATAGTCTTCCGAAGCCTGAGGAAAGCTCGCCGCCGTGCGGCCGGCAAACTGAGCCTCGTCTGGCTGGGGGGCCGACGCCGCCGATGCAGCGGACGCGATCGCGAAGCTGAACGCGGAACGCAGAAGGCTCGAAAGCAAAAGCCGCATGTCCGTCTCCCCACCGACGCCAACTGAAGACCTGCTCGCCGCCAAGGTGCGCGTCCGGAGAATCTTTCGATCCTTCTTCGCCCCTTTGCGGATGGAGCGCAATCGCTGCGCAAAGTTAGGCGTACCGCGGCGCGGTTCATTTCGCTGTGCGCTGTGTCACATTGCGCCGAAGTCACGCCTTGACGTCGGGAATGACGACGGCCGACGTGCACATCGAAGTGGAGTCTTGCGTGTGCTTCTCATCGCCCCACAGCTTTTCACCCGGAACCCCCTGACCTTCAAGGAGATGCTGCCGAATCGACCTCGTTGATATCCAGGTCGACATGCGCTTCGAGCAACCGGCGAACACGAGGCGGTGCAGACGATGATCGACGAGATGCGGCGCGATCTCATGCGCGACTTTCCGCTTAGCGGATTTGAGCGCGCGGGCAACGCGAAGACCCCACGGCCTTGTGCGCGGCGAACTTGTCATCCATGAGAGCCTGTCGGACACGCTGCCCAGGGGCTGTTCGCGACGTCTGCGACCTAAGCCGTGCAGGCGCTCACCGCGGGAAGATCCGGTAGTGGTTGCCGTATACCAATACCGAACGCTGGTGGTCGATGAAGCCGGTCTCGTTCTTCACGAGCTCAAAATTGGCCAACTCGGTCCGAGGATTGAAAATCCCCTTTGCCAAGATCCACTGATTGGTGAAGCACAGTTCGGCAACACCGTCGTACTCCTCGGTGTCACCGCCACCAAATCGCTGGGTCACTGTCGAAAAATCAGGAGCGCTTCGCACGTGAAGCTGATTATATGCACGATACTCTAACGGGCTCTGAAGTGAAAGAACCAGTTGCTTATGAGTCTCGCCCCAATAGGCAAGCATTTCATCGCGAGTCAGCTCCCGGTGGCGCCGCAGACAAAAGTCGACCCTCAGATCTACGGGCTGCGGCGCGGGATCCGGGGCATCCACAAACTCCTCCGTGATCACAACAGCGGTTTGGCGCACAAAGGATGCTTGATCTTTGAGAAGGCGGCCCGCGGCTGCCGCCCCGGCTTCCGACATAATAGCCTGGACGAGCGACTCCTGCGAGGAATACTCAAACTCGTCGGTGACATCCCAATGCTCGCTGCCGCCAACCGGGTGCGTCTGGGAAAGCTTCTTCGCCGCCAGGAGCGAAGTGACCAACCGGCTCCTCGAAAAGAGCAGCGACAAATACACGAAATCCAGCCGTGATGACTGGTGGGTTTGACCGTAGCTGTCATACCTCAAGGCCGGCTGAAGCTCGCGCACGAGCGCGCTGCGCGCCTGCCGCCAGTGGTCGTGAAGCGCATGATTGCCGACTCGGGCCTGGATCCGATGGCACAAAACAAGCTTGAGCACACTCTCACCTCCGGGACCGGTCCTGCCATTTGAAATATTCGATCAGCGCCCTTTTCTCGCCATCGCTTAGTTCTGTTCCGTAGACAGGTCCGCTATGGCCCTGGCTGCTATTTCCGACGAGCCTTGTATCGTAGACGAACTCGGTTCCGGTGTACGGCGTGCGGTTCACGCGGGTGTAGCCGGCTTCGGCCGTGCCCTGTAATGCCTCGTGGACAAATCCCATATTCTGCTGGTCGTACACGTCGCCTCCGCGAGTGAACACTTCCGGACGCTGTTCAGCCGGGGTCAGCAGGTCCCACATCGAGGGTACGGAACCGTTGTGCAAGTACGGCGCTCGCGCCCAGATACCGTCGAGCGGCGGGGCGGCATAGCCATAGGTCTTGGTGAAATGCGTAAAGGCCCAGAAATAACCTTTTGTGTAATCCTTTTGGGCCTCCAGCAGGAACTGGGTATAAGAATCCATGCGGTGACGATCGGTCTTGATGTTTTCCAGCGGTATCACCTGCCCGACCTGGTTGCCCTTGAAATCATGGCACCCGAAGCACATCCTGGCGTAGACGCCGGCGCCCTGCTTGGCGAGTTCTTCATTTATGGAGAAAGGATAAGCGGGCGGCGGCAGGGTTTTCAGCCATGCCTCTATCCGAAAGAGGCGATCGACATCCATGTCAGGCGGCGTGGCGCCGGCGCCTATTGCGGCGCTAAAGTTCCGCTCCCGCAGCGATGTGTTGTTGCCATCCCAATGCAGCCGGAGGCCCTCGCGCGGGTTCTGATTCCAGATGGACGGAAAATTCACCGTGCCGTAAACCTCCTCCGGGCTGATCGGCTGATTGTGTTCCTTATAGTAATAGGCAAACTGATCATATTTGAAGCTGTCGAACGTGTTCACCCGTCCTTTTCCGAACTTGGGATAGCCGGGCTCGAAGAAAACAGCGAGTTTCTTTGCGCGGGCGACCAGACCCTCCTTCATGCGCGGGATCGCGATGCGATAGATCAGGGCATCGAGCGGTTCGCTCAGGCCGGCCCGGTCCATTGCGGCCAGGATGTTATCCGTGCTGAACCGATTATCGGCGGCGCAGTCGAACAGAAATTTGAAGAACGCATAAAGGTCGACCGTGTTAGCAGGCATCGCCGGGATGATGACCCGCGCAGTTTGAGGAGTTTCCCTTACCGAACCCGTGTGGCACGCAGCGCAGTTGATCGCGGTCAGATCGATGATTTGCCTGCGAATCGAGAATCCGATCGGCATCCGCGTGCCGGGTTCCTGAATAAATCCGAACCGGGTGTAATCCGGCGGCCCCTCCCCCTTCGGCAGATAGTCGGGAAACATGGCCGGCAGGACCTGGACAACCTTGAGCGGCAGTCCGCCGGAAACATCCGACCCGATGGAACCGTAATAGAAGTGATCCCGATCGCTGCGGTAGTCAACAGGACGATTCGGCGCAAAGCGGATCAGGA
>DATJUM010000145.1:0-4497 GCA_035502355.1 Rhizomicrobium sp.
TCATAGGCGCCCTGCGCGACATGCGGTCGGCGGCCGCGCTTGTAGTCGATGGGGGTGACCACGCCGTCTTCGGCCTCGGCGATGTCGAGCTTGGCGATGACGCCGAGCGTCGTGGAAGCCAGCGTGAGCGAGCGGCTGACGATTTTCTCGCCCGTCCCGGCTGCCTCCGCTTCGAGCGAGTCCGGCGACAGCAAGGGTGCGTTGGCTCGCTCGACGCGGGTGTGCACGCGCTGGCCTTCGACGGTGTCGCCGGTCTCGGACCATTCGGCTTGCGTCCACATGAGGTAGGCAAGGCGGGGGCAATAGACGAACTCGTTCACCATCCGCGCGGGGATCAGCGGGGTGTCGCCGGTGACTGGCGGCGCGGGGAGATGGAATTCGAGTTGGTCGTCGGTCATCGCCCTCGCCTCGAATTCTCCCGCCTTAGCAAGCTGCCGCGAACAGCCCGCCCCCGAAATGGCGATCACGACCTAAAAGTATTGGCCCTGCGGCCGCGCCGTGAAACACGAGTTTCACGAGGCCAAAGAGCCCGTCACCCGGCTTTGCGAAGGTCTTGATAACTTCGATCTGCGGCCGCGGAAATCCGGCGCGCCAGCACTCGGCGAGAAGATCGGCTTCAAGCGCCCCAGCTGCGTTGTTCAGCCTCGCATGACGCGTCACGCTATAAGGCGTTATGCTCTCCCATATTGACGATCGCGCGAATAGGCAATCATCAGACAGATTGACAGCACCCCAAACAAGAACGAGCTTTCCGGCCGCGCCGGCGCGCAATTCACGAAAATCGTGAAGCGCGTCCTCGAGTGTCTCGAGGTTTTCGCGTTCACCTCTCGAAGCTTCGCGGTGTTCAAGGATGTGCGGCGCGACGATCAGCAATCGCTTTCTCGGAGCATCAAACACGAAAGCCAGATGCTCGTGCCTACCGGAGCTCCACGGGGCGCCATCGGGCGCATGGCCGGTAAAGAAGGCCGGCAGCATCGCGCCTTCGCCTATCTTCTCCTGCACGCGCGCCATAACGGCGCGGCGCAAGGCGCGCGTCAGTCCCAGCGGCTCGGCCTGCCCCGCCAGCCCATCTGCGATGCCGAAGGTGAACACGCCGCCCGTACGGGGGACCGGCGCCATTAGACCAAGGCCCAGATAGCGGCCGTCGCCGATCAGGAGCGGACCCGGGACGGGCTGCGCGAAAGCAATCTCGGTGTGCCAAAGCCGCTCCTTGGTAAAGCGCGGACTGGTTGCAAAGGATTCCGCACGCTGCCCCTTGGCCTCGAATGGCTCGCGCTGCACACGGATTGCCTGCACAGAAGCGTGGATCCCGGCGTGACGCAATGCTTGCCGTACGGCCGATTCCGCTGCCGCCTGCTCCCGCAAGCGTTCGGCACTCCCTTTCGCCTCTTCGGGTATCCGACGAGGGTCGATGCGTCGCCGCGCGGCGCGTTCGGAAAAAGCAGCGGGCGTGACGGTGCGCCAAAGGCGCGCGGGCGCAGCATCTTCGATGCCATAATGTGCGAGCATTGTGCGATCGTCGGCTGGGACCAACTCTGCGCCGTCGTCTGGCACCTCGCCGGTCTCCAGATCGAGATCGAGCGGTAGCCCGGAAAATGCCCACGCGACGTCGTCGGTCGCGATCGGACAGTCCGGAGGCACTGCCACAAGTACGCGCCTGAGCGCGCGTTCCGCCTGGGCATGGCCGATGGATGGCAGCGGCGTGGCGCGGATGCGCCGCGCCTTGTCGGCTTCCTTGGCATCACGGCCGACGAAGACTTTTTCGATGCAGGCTCCACGTGTCGATTCATCTCGCCGCCAAGCCGATGCCTTCAATCTCTCCGCGGCCAAATCCCTGACTTTCTCCGTAAGGGTAGCGATGCACTCGAGGGGTTGAGGCACAAAACCATCGGCTTTCTTGATATCGAAGAGGAGAAAAGTGGACGTGCTATTGTATGGGAGTTGCCCGAAGTCGGGCTTGGGCGCCTGCGAGAATAGCTGACTGGCGTTCTTACCCTTTCCAGTCGTCTTGAATCGCTCGCGAGTCCTCTTAAAGCGTTCCTTTAAACTCGCCAGCGAGCCTAGATGTGGGCATGGCAGCTTCGCGCCACCGCCGCGACCGTTGGGACGCCACAGGATGCCAGTACGACCGCCAAGCCGGGTTTCCACCTCGCCTTCATTGACAATCTCCCCTTGCGCCCAGGCCATGTCAACGCCGCGTCCCAGTTGATAAAGATTGTCAGCGATCTCGCAGATCGTGCGCGCATTGCGCTCGGCATCCGCACCACACTCGAACGTCCATGCATAGACTAATGGAGCCGCGGCATCGAAAATGCGTGGGCGAATTACTTTTCCGACACGCTGCCTGGCAACATCTCTCTGGTAGTCGGATTCGGATTCGAATGTGCCCCGAAGACGCTTCGCTTCTACAGCATCTCTGTCATTGTTTGGAACGAAGTTCTTGAGGCCCTGTCCCGGATAGCTCGTCGGTGCAGAGATGGTCGGTGCATCCAGGCCTTCGAGCCATTGAAACGCGTCCACCACGCGTTCGGACAGATTTTCACCGCACGCCGCACCCGCGACCAGCGCCTGAAATAAACGAGCGGGCGACGGCGGCCACTCTCCGCTACCGTGATAGCGACCGTCATGGAAGCGAACATGGACAAGAAGACTCGCCATGGAATTACGCCGGCTCCTTTGTCTTCTTGCCCTTCTTTTTGTCGAGCTCCTTCAAATCGGCTTGGGCCAACTCCTTCTTGAAGACGACGCGGCGGTTAGGACCGACACCGAACTTGTTTGCGCTGGCCTTGGCATAGTCGAGGGCAACGGCGGCCGAGAGCCCGACAGGCCTGCGGACGCCGTCACGCGCAACGGCAACCCATTCCGCGGGTTCTTTCTCGTCCGGCACGAGCAAGCAGCCCTGGCGAAGGAAGCCGTCAAGAGGCTCCACGGCGGCTACCAACGCCAAGCCGAGGATGTACCTTTTTAGCTCTTGCCCGTTCTCGCCACCGAGCTTGCGCAGCGCCACGAGGTTGACCGTTATTATGCGCTCGATTGTACCGCGCGCCACTACACCACCAGGTATCCGCCGATCTTGATTGGGTCTCCCATCTCGATATTGAAGAATTCTATCGTTACTTGTCCATGTAGCGGGCACGTGAACGAAACCACGTTGGGCGAGCGGACTCTCGGTCTTACCCTCTGCCGCTTTCTTGTCTTCTTCAGAGAAGAGGTCGAGTTCCGGGTCGGCATAGTTAAGCGCTGGATTGAATTGCGCCGAACGGTGAAGTTCGTCCACCTCCCACGCACGGATAACCGATTGCACAAGTCGTGGCAGCTTCGCTTGCGTATCGCGCGAATCCCAGGCGCCGAAGACCAGCGAGGTCGGCGCAAGCTTGGCCAACGCCGACGCGTCTCCAGTGTCGAGAAGCAGCTTGAACGCCTCTTGCGCCTCGTACTTCAGTTCGGACGAACGGATCACTGCATCCCCGAGACGGTGGCCGGCTTCCAGAATCGAGACGGTCTTCTCGTTACCATAGGCGATATCGATCTGCGGCACGAGTTTCGACAGGGGGTTTTCCGGCTGGCCAGGCTTCGCCGCCATGAAGATCGGCTCCATGCGGTTCGCCTGGCTGCCGACGCTGTCAATGGTGGCGACCTTTGTGCCGTCCGCCAGAGTATCGATGTTGTAGCCGATATCGGCGTAGGTCGGCGGAAAGATCACGCCGCCCTTGCCTTCTACTGGCAAGAGTTCCTGTCTGTAGCAAAGTGCGACGGGGCTCCTCGGATCGTCCGCCCATGAATTGATTACGTCTGTAGCAACGGGTTCTGTCATGACAAAGACTCCTCCTGTGCGTCCACGATGCAGCGCGCCTGACCCTCTTGGCCGGGCCAGCCAAGGCGCATACGAAACAGGCGAATGGGAAAACCGAGGCTTTCGCCGCCCAGCACAGCACGTGCGAACATCGTCGGCAAAATCGCGCTAGATACGCCATAACGGTAGGCAAGCTTGTTGCGCTCATTCACCCGCGCCGGCCGGGCATTCTGCATCCCAATCGCGGCAAGCAACTCGACAAACGGATAGCCGACCATCTCGATATGGTCGTGCTCGTTGGGTGAAAATCCGGCATCAAGGGGGATGTAGTCGCGCCGCCAATCGAACCGGAAGCTGCTCGATTGTGGAGCCGAGACATTGAACGGGTTTGTGGCCGCAGCAGAAAGCGCATTGTCGCCAAGACCACGGATAAGGTTCAAAGCATCCCGGGCGAGAGCGGCGCCGGGATAGCCCGCGGCTCCGGCCCAGAACTTCACATTATCTCTGTCCGAACCGTCGGCCCAATGCTCTATCGGTATCGAATACGCTTCATTCTTTAGAAGCGCGGGCAACACCGCGGGTGAGTCTGGAGCCGGGCAGGGAAACACCATGCCATGCGACGAAAGCGTCTTAACATCCCATTTTTTCGCGGAGAGACAGGAGTCCCGCGGCCTAATTGCTTGGGCATCCGCATGACACAGAAA
>DATJUM010000146.1:0-4888 GCA_035502355.1 Rhizomicrobium sp.
CCTTTCAACAGATAGGCTTCGCTCCGGATGACATACCACGCGAACTCCTGCGGCTCAGAGCGATGGAGACGGGTTGTCTCCTCGATCACTCGATCATAGTCATGGAGATCCTCCAGGGAAATAAGATAACGCTTGATAAGAGCCTCTTTATTATGGGGATCCGAACGCAGCACCTCCTCAAGGTCGTCCAGTGCCTTGGCAATCTCGCCTTGACGCCGGAAAACTTCGGCTCGCATACACTGCGTGCCTCTCAATTGAGGATCGAGTCGAAGAGCCATTGTGTAGTCCGCCAGGGGCTTTCCGATCACTTGCTTCTGCCTGTAAAAGACACCCCGCCAGGCGTAAGCCAACGCACAATGCGGATCAATACGGATGGCTTCATCACAATCCGCGATGGCACGATCGTAGTCTTTTTCCTGACAGTAAGCCCGAGCGCGCGCGATGCGGAGTGCTACATTTTCAGGATCTCGGCGGAGAACGTCGCTGAAGTCGGCGATGGCTTGCCGCGAGCTGTGCTTCTGAAGGAGATGCGCATAGCCCCGCAGCGCAGAAGCACGAAGGTTCCCTGGATCACTCCGTAACACCTCGTCGCAAGCGGCGATGGTCTGATCGTAGCGCCCAACAAAGAGGCATAATATGCCACGGAGCAGCTTCGAACTGCTACAGGGAAGCGGCGCGGAAGAGTTTTGCGCGGCGGCAATTGTGTTCCTCGGTAGTGAGCCGATGTCCTGGGCGAGAACGAGATGCATCCCAGCGACCACCCATCCCGCCGCGATCAACCACCATCCGATCCGCCGCATGATCCACCTCGCCGCAACGATAGATCCAGCCCCATGTCCCTGGGACTGTCGAGGAGCGCGTGGATATAGTTCGACTCTGCAAGATGGTCAAGAGCGAGTTCAGCGAAATCAACGAACTCGGCTCCGCCGTCGTCGTCCATCGCCGCAACGGCGCCTCCGGCACCGGCTCGTGCTCCAGGGCAGTCTCCAAGGTGCCCTTGGCCGGGCGCATATTCCGCGGCGGGCCAAGAGCGTCAGGCCCGCGGGCGGTGGCCGCCGGTGCCTCGGAGGGATTGGTTTGCCTGCGACTCGTGCGGAGCCGATTTGTCGCTCTCCCTGGCTTACTTCCGCCGGCCGCGCTCGGTCCCAGGCCCGGGTCACTTACCACTTGGTAGTCGCCAATTCTGTGCGCAGGGCAAGGCGGCCTCAACATCTTAGGTTGGGTTTGCACGAACTTTAGGCGTCGTTGTGTCTTGGGCGCCGTCAGCCGTCGGGGACTGGCATGACGTTGTCGAGTATGGACTCGGCGCGTGGCTGCGGCTTCATTTGTTTCAGCAGCTTGGTGAAGCAACTTTGGCCCACCTGCCACCAACGATTGATCTCTTCAATGACACTGGCGAGCGTGAATTGCGGCAAGTAAAGACGCGGCGATTCCACAACGCTCACGATGATCGTTTGCCGGCGGGCGCCAACCAGCGTCTTGCTGGTCCGTCCCGTCTTGCGCGCCTCGGCCGCGCCGCGTAGCGTTCGTTCTGCCTCGTTGTTCGTGCCAGCCACAGGCTGGCTGACGCCGTTGGGCTGAGCCGCCGGCTCGGCCATCACCAAGGTGAACAGTTCCCGGTCCAGCATGAGCCGCATCACTTCGTTGACCAACAAACGATAGTCGTTCTCTGGGCCATCCTCCAGCGGCGGCAACTCCAGAACCCACAGCGGCGCACACAACTCCAGAATCTCATCGTCCAGACCGGCGACTTTCCTCGCACGGCCCGCCCCGCTCAGGCGGCCATAACGCCGATCCGCCCTTCGCGCACGTCCTGTTTGAGCTGCTCGATGGCGTCCATGCCGCTAGCTTAGCAAACCGACACTCGGGCAGCTGCGCAAGTTTCCAAAAAATGCTGGGAAGAAAGGTACGATTCTTTGGGAACTCCGACGTCAGAGAATGAACGACTACATTAGGCTGACCCATCGTCGGGCTTGGCTCCGACCTTGGTTCCTAGCGGGAGGGTACGATACGAGCGATGGTCACGGCAAGGGCGCGGTGAACCGGGCCGCGCCCCTTGGCCAGCGTCTTGGCCGCGCCAAGCGTCAGTCGCGGATCAGGGAAGGGCAGCAACGCCAGCGCGTCCTCGGCGTCCTGCTCCAGCGTGTAGCGGCCGTGCGCCAGCATGATGGACACGCCGGAGGAGCGCAGTAAGTCGAGATCGCGGTAGAAACCGCGCACATCGAGGCGGAGACGGCGGGCGAGGTTTTCGCGCGTTCTCAAACCACCGGCGAGTAGTTTGACCATGCGATACAGACGAACAAATCGTTCCCGCGTGATGTCACCGGCGGCGGGCGAAGCGGGCTTAGCGGGAGGTTTTGGTTGCTTGGCCATCTTGTGCTCCTCTCTTCTCGTGTCAACACCAGATACTCTCGCTGAGAGGTCAGAGGAATAACTGTGCGTTGCTGTCCCCCGGCCCCATTCCGTCGCCTTTTTTTGCGACCCCGGAAGGTATTTCCCACGGCGTCGAAAACCTTACACTCCGGCGATCGGCTCAGATGTGCTCTTTGACGGGAGGCCGTCTTGCGGGACGCTCGGGGCTTGACAAAACGAGGGCATGGATGGCTCCGACTGTGACACATGCGGCGGCGTGCCAGGCCGTACACGAAGGTCGTCGGTTTCGCCGCCGCCGGGTTGAAGCGCGGAAACGCTTCCACGACGTAAAGGAAAGCGTCGTGGACCAATCCTTCCGCCTCGGCTTCGCCGCGTCCGTAGTCCGTGGCCGTTCAGCTGGAGACGGACGGCCTGGCGGACTTTGCTGGCGACATGAAAGCTGATCGGACCCCGAACGCTCTCTGCACAGCGGTTGACACGTCAAGCAGTGAGAATTCTGCTCTGCGGAGCGAGTGGAGACCTTGACGGTTCGACATGCTCCACTGCGGCTCGCAACGAATCATTCCTCGCGGCTTAGGTTTCTTCTGCGCGGTCTTCGTTTCGTCGGTTTTCTTCGCTCGTGTCGTTAGTTCGTTTACATCGCTCCACAACGAGTCGCCGCCGTAACGAAAGCAATTACGGTTTTCGCGGCGGTCCCTTGTCCAGTCGGCGGAGCAGCCACAAGGCCAGATCGTATTCAATGAAGTCGCGGGGTGCGTTGTCGCGCGCCCACTCCAGATGCTCGCGGGCCTTCTTGTCGGCGCCGGACAGCCACCGGACCACGCCAAGGTAAGCATGCGCCTCGGTTCGCTCGTCGTTGTCGGCGGCGGCGCGCAGCAGCTCCTCGGCAGACATATCATCGTGGAAAAATTTTAATATCGGTTGCGGCCACCTCTTGTCGCCCTGCTTGCTCAGCGCTTCGACAGCGCGGCGAGCTTGGTCCGGGTGCCGGCGCTGCCGCGCGCAGTGCGCGAGGATGGCCAGGTAAGGCGCATGCCTGTGCTTGCCGCCCGCCAGCTTCAAGCCGGCGTCCGCGTCCTGGGCCGCCTCGTCCTCCCGACCCAAGCTGAGGTAAAACCAGCCACGCAGCAGGTAGACAGTAACGTACCGGGCATTGAGGTTGAGGGCGGCGGCATAGTCGGCTAGCGCCTTGTCTTGCTCGCCGCGGCAAGCATAGATGAAGGCACGACAAACCAGCGCGTCGGACGACAGGGGTTGAAGTATCACAAGCCGCTCGGCGGCGGCAAGCGCCCCATCGACGTCGCCCGCGCACAAGAGGATCTTGACGCGCAAACTTTCCAGGAACGGCGTCCCCGGCGCGAGGATGACGGCACGGTCAATGTCCGCTCGAGCGCCTTGGAGATCGCCGGACACGCACAAGGCCTCGGCGCGATGGTAATAAGGCAAGAGGTCGCGGGGATCGAGTTGGAGCGCCGCCGTGAAATCCGAGACCGCGCCGGCGCGCTGGCTTTGCTTCATTCGAGAGATGCCGCGATTGAGATAAACCTGGAGATTGCTAGGATTCAGTTTTAGAGCGCGCGAGTAATCGGCCTCCGCCTTGTCCCAATTCTTCTTTTTCGACCACATGTGTCCGCGATGGACGTAGCCCAGTTCGAAGGTGGGCAGAAGGGCAAGGCATTTGTCGAAATCGGCGATGGCGCCGTCGAAATCGCCTTTCTGACCGCGGGCCAGGCCGCGATTGCAGTACGCCTCCGTGAAGCGCGGATTCAACTCGATAGCCCGCGTGAAGGCCTTGATGGCCCCATCAAGGTCTCCCTGTTGCACACGTTGGTTGCCAAGGAGGAACCGCTCCATGGCTGTGTTGCCTTGAGGCCCCGGCGCGCGACCGGGCACGAACGGCCGCGGCGCATTGGCTTCCGGCTGAACGAACTGAACTGGAGGTACGGGAGGTGGTGGGTTGCTCGACAATCGCCGCAGCCATATCGCCACACCAATGCCCACTCCCCCTAAAGCGAGCACAAGGCAAGCCGCCAGCGAGCCGAGGACCACCCAAAGCACCGTGCGCGATCGCGGAGCCGGACGGTGGATTTTTCGCAACAACCCCTTGTCGTCCTCGGTCACGGTCGCCGGAGCACGCGGAACACGTGGCAACGTTTTCATCTCCGTTGAGGTGATGACTCGATCGCTCTCCTCGGCCGGAGCGGGAGTGCGGAAACGCTCGCCGCACTTGGGACAGCGGATCAGCGTGTTTGCGGGCGTCGAATCGGCGACGCGCAGGACGACGTTACAGGAGGGGCAGGGAAATCGCGTAATCGCCATGATGCGTTCTCCGTCGCTGCCGGGGCGAAGAGAAAGTCAGCTTCTGTCGCAAGAGAGTGCGCGGAGGTTGATTGCCAATCATTTTCCCCGATCTTCGCCGCGAGTCAAGCGCCGAAACGATTCGAGAGTCTACCTGTCTAGCTCAGTAGCTGAAGCGATCCAGCCGGACCTTGCCGCGGAAGATCCAGTAAATCGT
>DATJUM010000147.1:0-5681 GCA_035502355.1 Rhizomicrobium sp.
AAGCGGCGGCGCCCTCCGGGCGCCGCCGCTATCAGTAAAAACCGCGAAAACCCTAGATGGTCAGCGATCCCCGATTCCGGAATATCTCGGCACGTTCTGCCCACTTTCGTTGAGACTGAGCATTCAGGGGCAGCAGCGGACCAAAAATGGCAATCTCACCGCCCTGACGCTCGACCGTCGCCGGCGCGATCGGATTATCGTTCCAGCGATACCTCACCTGAATCTCCTCGGTCCCGTTCGGAAACTCGCGAGCAATCCTGACGATTTCGTTCCAAACATGATCAGGAAACTCGGACCTGACGGCGTGCGCCGCCGCGCGAATCCCTCCTTTGACGAAGTGCTCTCCGTCGAGGTCATGGCCCTCGCCCGTCATCAATTCGTGGATCCGATCGACCAACAATGGCTCCAAGGTCTCACGGCCGAACCGTCGCAAGTGGCTGACCCAATCGGCGATCCCTCCTAAGACGTTCCGCGACCAATACAGCCTTGCGACGTCTTCATTGTGGGCGGCCTCTTCGTCAGAAAGCCCGATGCCACCGGCTAAGATTGAGCTCACATCGCGCAGAGCACTGTCTGGGATGCGTCTGAGGTTTGGCCTCGCTGGATCGTTGTGATCCATCTTCAAGATGCGTTCGAGTTCCGCGACCGCAACCTCCTTTTTTATCTCACCGGGGCTCCAGTGCGTAGCGCTCATCACGTAATGGCGACTCTCGCGCAACTCCCATTCGGTGGCCTGAAGCCGAAGCCAGCCGAGCGTTTGGGCGATCCACAACACCAAGCCGTCCATGCTGAAATTGGGTCCAAGATGGTCAGACCACGCCCGAATTTCCATCTCCATCCGAGCACAAATCTCATTGGGCCTATGCCCCATCCAGGGTCCGAATCGTTGGGTCCGGCCTCTTTCGCACGCCGCCCCGAACGTATAACCGAGAGCTGGATAGTAGACGCGATTTGGAGCAATCTCCCTGGGCGCCACTAACAGTCCACCGTCACTTGCTAGAACGTTCGTCCCGATGGCGTTGTCGTTCTCATCTCGCTTCCCGACGAGAGGCGCTATTGCGGTGTCCTGAGCATTTCGAAAGATTTCATTGCCGAAAAGATCAGGGCACGCATAGAAAGCGTCCAGCATCGCATCGGCCATAAAAGCAGCCCCAGCAAACCCTCGCCATGCCGCGCGGGTATGCGGTAGGAGTCGTGCAGGCCTATACTTTGCAAACCGCAGGGAATCCAATTCAGTGACGTAACCATTGTCCCGAAATTGCTTGGTTCGCGTACAGAGGTCTTCCTCGATCGACAAGTTCCCAGCTCGAACAGGATACAGAACCCAAGGCACGTACGGATTCTCGGCTAGAACCCGTGCCAGTACGGTATTATCCCTTTCTTCATTAGGAAACATTCGTTCATTATAGAGAACGAAATGCGTATATTCGGGATGACCCGGTTGAGGCGGGGGCGGCTCAACGTCTTCGCGAAAGCCCTCCGGCCAGCCGAGGTCCAGGTTCTCATCATCATCGTCATTGCACGTCGCGCGTAGTAATTCCAAACTTGAACTCATTTGTCGCTACCTCTTGGGTCTTGCCTGTGTGACAAGCCGATGCGCCAGCTCACGGAAGCTGACCATAGGTCTGGTCGATGGCGGTGAAGTCGTGACGGCGCCGGTCGAGAAGCTTTCCCCGAATGGAGAATTCCGTCTTAGCGCAAATAAATTCCCACTCGTCTAAACATGCTCAAATCCTTCAAATCAAATCTGCCTACAATTATCGGTATCGATGGCAGTGGCGTTGTTCAATGAGTTCATGCTTTTATCTGCCGCTCATTCCTTCCACTGGCATGCTCGCGGTCCCTTCAGCCGAATTTTCGTCGGCAAATCGCCAAGTCGCTCCACTCGCCCAGCCATGCCGAATTCAGGCGCAGATGTTCTGGCGTCCGCCGACGATGCCGTACTGCGCTGGAAATCCTCGACAGGGCGTAACGGCGCTCCACAAAGAATTGACCAGCTTCGTCAAAAGGTCGCCACGTACAAACCAGTCTCGCGACACCGTGGAGAGGCAGGCAATCACGACAATTCAACTTCGTGGTGACCCTCGCCGGGGGCAGTCGGTTCCGCGTCCCGCCTTGCGGCGCCGCTATGCTGACGCTCCTGCGGCTGCCCTCTTAACCGGTCTCGGGGCGGGCGAATGGGGCGCCGCTGCGCGTCGCCTGATACGCCCATTCTCATCTTGATTGCTAAGGGGCTCCGCCCCTCGCGCGGGCCAGGGTGAAGCGCCGGCAAGCGCCGGCGCCGTCCGCAGCGGTATCCCCGGTCTTCCGCGTTCACTCAGATTCAAAATTTCCGGCAACGGTCATTCGCTTGTGCAGACCCGCTCGTTCCTCGCGGCCCTTGGGCGGGCGATCCCCCTCCACTGCGGCCGCCCTGGCCCTTGCTACCCCCGGTCTCGCCGACGGGCAGGGCTGCAGGCGCAGGTGCGCCTTGCGCCCAAACCCAAAGGAGAAAGTAGTATGCGTAAGCAGACAGAGACGAGCAGAGACAGCGGCGCTGTCGTTTTCATTCCGCTTAACAAGCTGAAAAAGTCACCCAAGAACGCGCGGAAAATCCCGCACAGCGAAGCAGAGATCGAAGCGCTGGCGGCAAGCATCGCCGCGAAAGGCCTGCTGCAAAATCTTGTAGTCGAGCCCGAGCGCAGTGCAAATGACCGTGAAACTGGGTGCTACCTTGTGAGCATCGGGGAGGGTCGCCGCCTCGCGCAGCTTCTCCGAGCCAAGCGGAAGGAGATCAAAAAGACCGAGCCGATTCGCTGCGTGCTGGACACCGCGAACGACGCGCATGAGATCAGCTTGGCGGAAAATGTCATCCGCACCAACATGCATCCGGCTGACCAGTTCGAAGCCTTCAAGAAGCTGGCCGAAGAACGAGGTCTGAGCGCCGAAGATATTGCGGCGCGGTTCGGGGTGACGCCGCAAGTGGTGCGCCAGCGCCTGCGCTTGGCCGCAGTCAGTCCTACGCTGATGCAGGTCTATCGCAATGGCGGCCTGAGCTTGGAGCAGTTGATGGCCTTTGCCATCACCGACGATCATGCGCGCCAGGAACAGGTCTTCGATAATCTGTCCTACAATAAGGACGCCTCGATTATCCGCCGCATGCTGACCGAGACCCACGTGTCCGGCCGCGACCGGCGCGCGCGGTTTGTCGGCACCGAAGCCTATGAGGCGGCGGGCGGCGCCATCGTCCGCGACTTGTTCAGCGAGGATTACGGCGGCTACTTCGCGGATGCCGGTTTGCTGGACTGGCTTGTCCGCGAAAAGCTGCAAAGCATCGCTGCGGACGTTCGCGAGAGCGAGGGCTGGAAATGGGCCGAAGCTCATATCGACTATCCCCACGCCCACGGCATGCGGCGGGTTTATCCGCACCCGGTCTCGCTGTCGCCCGAGGACGAGGAATGGCTCAAGGCGGTGCAGGCGGAGTTCGACGCGCTAACGGCCGAATATGAGGACGCCGAAGAACTCCCCGACGACGTGGACGCCAAATTCGGCGAGCTTGAAGCCGAGATCGAGCGATTGGCCGCCAAACAAGAGGCCTATGAGGCCACGGACATCGGCCGCAGCGGGGTCTTCGTGGTACTCAATCACGACGGCACGGCGCGGCTCGAACGCGGCTTTGTGCGGCCGGGGGACGAGCAGCCGACCAAATCGGACGCCATCGACGGCGAAGGTTCCTCCGCTCAGGACGGGGAGCAAACCAGCGGTGATCCGGTGTCCCCGACCCCCATTGCGGGCGATGACGAACCGCAGACTGAGAAAGGTTTGTCGGACCTTCTCGTTTGCGATCTGACCGCGCATCGCACCCTTGGCTTGCGGGTCGCGCTCGGGGAAAGCCCGGACGTGGCGTTACTTGCCATGATCCATGCCTTGGTCGCCCAAACCTTCTTTGAAGGCTACGACCTGGGTGGCTGCCTCAGCGTGAAGTCCGAGCGGCCATCCTTGGCTGGACATGCCGATGGGATCGAGGATACCGCCGCCGCCAAGGCGCTCGCCGACCGGCACGGCACGTGGGCGCGGCAATTGCCCCGCGACGTTGGCGACCTGTGGCCGTTCATTGTCGGCCTCGATGCCGACAGCCGCATGGCGCTGTTCGCGCACTGCATCGCGCTCACCGTCAATGCGGTGCGCGCGCCGTGGGATAAGAGCCCGCGCGCTTGGGCGACCGCCGACGCCATCGCCGAAGCGGTCGGCCTCGACATGACGGCGTTCTGGACACCGACCGTGCGGAGCTATTTTGGGCGTGTGTCCAAAGCCCGCATTCTTGAGGCCGTGCGCGAGGCGGCGTCCGACGACGCGGCGGCGCAGATGGCGAACATGAAGAAGCAGCCGATGGCCGAGGCTGCGGAACAATTGCTGACTGGAACGGGCTGGCTGCCCGAGCTGTTGCGAACCGGCAATATGGCGCAAGCATCTGCCCACGCCGGCGCTCAGCAGCCGGATGCCTACCCGATTGCGGCCGAATGAACGCGCGTGCTCGGGGCCGCTGTCGCGGCCTCGAGCATTCTGAACACGATGAAATTTCCGGCTGCGTGCCTTCGGTGTGCGGCCGTTACGGCCGGCTTGATCGTAAGCTGCCGAATGAAAATCTCCAGTGCTCACCATGATGGCGATAGAAAAAGGCATTGAATGTCGGGTCAGCGGCGCGCAAGCAATTCACGCCCGCGCCGCAGGCATGAGCATAGGCTTGGCGTCGTTTCGGCCCATCGCGGTGACCTGTCAGGTGCGCGCCCGTTTCGCCCATTCCTCCCCGCCCATCGTGGTACCGCGTATGGCGTCGCGCTACCGTGCTTCTCCTTCCGACCCGTTCGCCTTCATTTGCCGCGTACCGAGTAGGCCGACGGCGCACATGCGCTGCGTGTCTTGCCGCTACCAGCCGGTTGCCCGCTTTGTTAATTTCGGTTTCTTCGATCTTGCCGGCCGTCGATCCACTCTTGGATTTACTGCCGACAGTTTGCCATCGCTCCTCATGCCGTTCGGTTCTCGCACTACGCTGCCTCGCATGGGCTGATCTGGCCGAGGCCCGGCTAGCGCCTCGATCGCCATCCGCAACGGCAGGCCGTCAACTTTTTTCCCCTGCCGCAAGGCGGCATTCCTCGCGCAAGACAAAAAAGTTGCCGGCCTGCCGTCCTCCGCTGCGCTGCGGCCGCAAGCGGTGCGGTGCGATTCGCCCCCGGCCCGTGATCGCCATCGAGGCCGCGATGGCGCGGCCCGACCAACAGATGAGGAGACTCACTATGGCTACCATCGGCAACTTCACCAAGACCGAGAACGGCTACACCGGCGCGGTCAAGACGCTCACGCTCAACGTCAAGGCCAGGATCGCCCCGGCCGACAAGACAAACGACAAGGCTCCGGATTTCCGCATCTTCGCCGGCCAAACCGAGTTCGGCGCGGCGTGGAAAAAGAAGTCGAGCGAAGGCCGAGAGTACCTCAGCCTCAAACTCGACGATCCGAGCTTCCCGACGCCGATTTACGCTTCGCTGGTCGAAGTTGAGGGCGAAGACAGCCTGACGCTGATTTGGTCCCGCCGCTCCGGCGACTGAGCCTCGCTCACGTCAACGCCCCGCCCTGCGGCGGGGCGTTTTCTGCGCTTAATGGTCCCCCAACTCTTCGCACCGTCACGGCCGATCGTTGAAGAGCTG
>DATJUM010000148.1:0-22978 GCA_035502355.1 Rhizomicrobium sp.
GAAGCGCGGGGGAGGTGCCCCGCCTGTAAAGCGGCTCCGCTGTCCGGGCTGCACGGCTCGTCAAGCCGCTTTACTGGCGGGGCGGAGGGGGCCTCGCGCGCGTCGCCCCCCTCCACCCAGCCAGTAAAGCGGCTTGGAGGAGTGAGCTGCCCGGATTGCGGAGCCGCTTTACAGGCTGGGTCCCCCTCCCCCGTGCTGCGCACGGGGGAGGAAAGACGAGGGCTCATGCGCGCAGCGGGAGGAAAGAAACCGTCAGAGTTGCTGCAGCATGTGTTCGGCGCTGGAGACGGAGAATGCGCCGGGCTGTTCGATGTTGAGCTGCTTCACGACGCCGTCCTCCACGAGCATGGAGAAACGCTGGCTGCGGGTGCCCATGCCGTATCTGCCGGCATCGAATTCGAGGCCGAGCGCGCGGGTGAAATCGCCATTGCCGTCGGCCAGCATCACCACATTGTCGCCCACCTTCTGCTGCTCGCCCCAGGCGCCCATCACGAACGCATCATTGACGGACACGCAGACGATGGTGTCGACGCCTTTCGCGTGCAGCTCGGCTGCGTGCTGGACATAGCCCGGCAGATGCTTCGCCGAACAGGTCGGCGTGAACGCGCCCGGCAGCGCGAACAGCACGACCTTCCTGCCGGCAAACAGATCGTCCGTCTTGACCGGCTGCGGCGCGCCGGCCTTCATCTGCATCAGCGTGGCGGCGGGAACCCTGTCACCAATCCTGATCGTCATCAACTTCTCCTGTTGCGAATTCGCGGCGCTTGTAGCTCACGGCCCGCGCAACGCAAAGCGCGCGGCTCGCGCAACAGACGGTGGCGCAACGCGTTGCGCGTGCTAAGCTCGCCGGCATGACAGGCTCACGGGAACCCGCCGCCGGCGACAATTTTCTCGAAGGCAAGCTGTTGATCGCCATGCCGGGAATGAGCGATCCGCATTTCGAGAAGAGCGTAATCTTCATGTGCGCCCATTCGTCGGAAGGCGCGATGGGGATCATGATCAACAAGCCGGTGGCCGGGCTGTCGTTTCACGATCTGATGGACAAGCTCGATCTGAGCGTCAGGCCGGACGCGCCGAATTTCCCGATCCTTTATGGCGGACCCGTGGAAACCGGCCGCGGATTTGTGCTGCATAGCGGCGACTACGAAAGCTCGGAAGCGACGCTGCCGGTTTCGGAGGACGTATCGCTGACGGCCACGCTCGATATCTTGCGCGCCATGGCCGATGGCCGCGGCCCGCAGCACGCCATTTTTGCCCTCGGCTATGCGGGATGGACGGCGGGGCAGATCGAGGACGAAATCCGCCGCAACGGCTGGATCCATTGCGACTGCGATCCGGAATTGCTGTTCGATGCGGAACTCGATGCCAAATGGTCGGCCGCGCTGCGCAAGCTCGGCATCGACGTGTCAGGCCTGTCCCTCCATGCCGGACACGCCTGAGACCGCCTCCGGCATGCGGGGCGTCGGGTCGGTGGCGTGCTTGGCGATGAAATCCGGCACCTCCTGGCGCGGCAGCGCGCCGGCGAAATAAAATCCCTGGCCGTAATCGCAGCCGATCTCTTTCAGCCACGCCGCATCGCGCTCGTTCTCGATCCCTTCGAGCACGACCGAGCGGCCGAGTTCATGGGCAAGCTGGACGATCGAGCGCAGGATCACGCCTGAATCCGACTCCGCCTCCGCGGTTTGCCCGCGCGCCAGAAAGCTCTTGTCGATCTTCACCGTGTCGAACGGAACGTTTTTCAACTCGGAAAGTGTCGAGGTGCCGGTTCCGAAATCGTCGATGGCGAGACTCGCGCCGCAATTGCGCAGCCGGCGCAGCGTGTCGCGAAACCCCGCCGAAGGAATGGCGGCACTTTCGGTCAGCTCGAGCTTGAGCGTGCCGGGACGCAAACCGCGTTTGTCGATCAGCCGCGAGACGTGGCGCTCGAGTTCGCGATTCTTGAGCTGCCGGCGCGACACGTTCACGCCAACAAACAAAGCGGGCTCCATGGCAAACGCACTTTGCCAGCGTGCGAGATCGATCGCCGCGCGCGACAGGGCGAATTGCCCGAGTTCGACGATGAACCCGGTTTCCTCGGCATGGGCGATGAATTCGCCGGGCGCGACCTGCCCGCGTCCGGGCCGGTTCCAGCGCAGCAGCGCCTCGAAACCGGCGACGCGGCCATCGGCGAGGCGCATGATCGGCTGATAGGCCAAATCCATCTCGCCTTGCGCGAGCGCCTCGCGCAGCGCCGCGTCCAGCGCCACCCTGTCGGCCGGCGCGTGTTTTTCGAGGTCCGGCGAATAGAGGCGCGCACAGCCGCCGCCATCGCTCTTGGCTTTTCTGAGGCCGAGCTCCGCATTCCTGATAAGGTCGAACGGATCTTTGGCATCGCGGCCAAGCGCCAGTCCGATGCTGGCCGGCGCGAAGGCGTTGCGGTCATTCCAGCGATGCGGTTCGCCCAGCGCCACCGCGATCCGCTCGCCGATCGCCGGCGCGTTGGTGTCGGCATGCACAAACAGCACCGCAAAACCATCGCCGCCGGTGCGGAAAACCTGCGCCCGATTCCGGCCCACCTCCACCAGCCGGCCGGCGACGCCGATAAGGACATTGTCGCCGCCCTCATCGCCCAGGCTCGCGTGAATCGATTTGAAGCGATCGATATCGAGCAGCGCGAGAATCGCCGAACCGAAATCGCCACCAAGCCTGTCCAATTCCTCGACCAGCCCGAGACGGTTGCGCAAACCTGTCAGCGCGTCCCGGTCGCGGGTGGCGTGCGCGTCGGCTTCCTTGCGCGTCGTCACATCGGCGATAAGGCCCAGATAACGATCGACCGCATCCCCATCGCCCATCGCGCTGGCGCGCAATTCGAGCCAGCAATAGGCGCCATTCTCCGCCTGGGCACGAAACTCGACGCGGAATGCCTGTCCCTTTTCCGCCCGGAACCGTTCCAGCGCGTCGCGATAGATTTCGCGATCCTCGGGATGAAGCCGGGCGAGCCATTGCGCGCCGCTGAACGATTCCGCGCCATTGCAAAAGCCCAGAAGTGTCGCAGCTTCCGGCGAGAGTTTTACCGTCTGCTCCCCGAGATCGACTTCGAACACGCCCTGGTAGGAGGCCGCTACCGCCTCTGCGGTCTCGTCCCGCAGCGAACCCGCGGCCCCCCTGTTCGACAGCGGAGCCGCCGTCGAGCGCCGGGCGGGCAAAATCGCAATGCCCTCGCCGGCCGCAACTGCGAGGGCGAGCAGCACGGCACCCGTGGCCGCGAACCCGCCCACAATGCCGGGCGCGGCCGGATTGGAGTGGAAGCCGCCAAGCGCCGAGATCGCGGCCGCCGTCGCTACGAGCGCGAAGACGGTTGCGCTGGGTGCCGCAACCCGCGCGGCCTGCGCCCCGGCCAGGCCCTCACGAACGAGATGGGCGGCGATCAGGCCAGTGCCGATAACAACGGCCATATCGGTCAGCAGCATGGCGCCCGGAACGCCGACCAGGGCCGCGGCGGAGATCGCAACAAGACCGATGGTCAGCGTGCGCAACGGCGCCCAATCGGGCAGGCGCTCCATCGGTGCGATGGTGTCGGTCAACCGCAAGCCGGCGACAAGCGTGAGGCCGGCGAGCATCGCGGTTATTCCATAAGGCCCGCCCACGCCTCCCATGCCGATGGCGTCGAATACGCCCGCTGCGGCGAGGCGCACGAGAAGGACACCCAGCAGCACCAATGCGGCCCAGCGCGGCGCGGAATGCCCGGTCATCACCGCCAGACCGGTCATGATGGCGAGTGCGCACGCGATCAGCCCGGCGACGGCCGCGAACAATACGGCCACCTGCCTGTTATGCGCGGCAAGGGCCGGCTCGAGCCAGGCACTGACCTGCGGATATGTCGCTGCATCGGAGAGACGGAGCGCGAGTTCGGCCGTGGTCGCCGGCGGCATGGTGACGCGAAAGGCGTAGCGCCCATAGGCATGGGCGTTCTCGACGATCACATCCGCGTCGGATGTTGCAACCTGGCGGATTGCCGCCCGGCCGCGGCGCGGCAGGATACGCAGCGCGGCATCATAAGGTTGGTCGGCGAGAAGGATGCGCGTGACCGGCCGGACCGACTCGTTCACCGCCGTCAGCATGTACCAGGCGGAACCGTCCGACTCGCTTCCGTTGGCGGCGTGATAGGGGGAAAGCGCCGGACCCAACTGAAGCACCGGGCCGGCGCTCGCGAAGTCGGGGCCCTGCAGACCGGAAGTCCCGGCTCCGGCAGCGCAGGCAAACATTGCGAGAAGGACGGCGAAAACCGACGCGAACCAGCGACAGTTTCGGGTGCCGCCGCTCACGCCGGCCGGACGTCTTCGGCGAGAAGCGCAAACAGAAGATGATCGCGCCATTCGCCGTTGATCTGAAGATAGCGCCGGGCAAGCCCTTCCTGCTGAAACCCCGTTTTTCCAAGAAGCCTTATCGACGGCTCATTGGTCGGAAGGCAGGCGGCCTCGATCCGGTGCAGGCCAAGCGTACGAAAGATGAAAGGAATAAGTGCCCGTACCGCATCGAACATAAGACCCTGCCGCGCAAAGCGCTCCCCGACCCAATAGCCCAGCGCGCAGCACTGCGTAACTCCACGGCGCACATTCGACAGCGTACAGCCGCCGAGAAGCGCATGATCTGCACCGCGAAACACGAAAAACGCATAGGCGAGATCCTCGCGTGCCTCGCGCTGGTAGCGCTTCAACCGGCGGCGAAACGCACCCTTGCTCAGCTCATCGGTGCTCCAGGACGGCTCCCAAGGCGCCAGAAACGACCGGCTTTCACCGCGCAACCGCGTCCAGGCCAGGAAATCGGCAACGCGCGGATAGCGCAGATAGACCCGTTCCCCCATGATCACCGGCTGCTGGCCGCCGGGGAATATCAGGCCGCGCATGAAACCCATGCGACCGGTGGTCATTCGGCAGCGTGCGCCGGTGAAACCGCCCACCCGTTCTGGTGCGATGCCGCTTCGGCTCCTCCGAATCGCGCGGCAAATATCTCATGACGCTCGAGATTTTTCACCGGACCAACCGCAGCCATTGCGGGCCTGCCCGTCATCATCAGCACTTCGCCGAAACGGCGCACGTCGTCCACGCTGACCGCTTCGAGTTTCTCGCGGATTTCCGCGATCGGAACGACGCGGCCATAAGCCAGAAGATGCGCGGCAATCATCTCTGCGCGCGCCGACGGCCGCTCCAGCCCCATCAGCAACGAGGCACGAAGCTGCGCCTTTGCGCGTGCGATTTCTTCCGCACTCGCCGTGCGCGCGAGTTCCGCCATTTCGCCGGCGACCAGTGCGGATATGCCTGCCGCTTCGTTCGCACCCGTGCCGGCGTAGATACCGATCATTCCGCCATCAACGAAGGAATTCGCAAAGGCGTAGATCGAATAACAAAGCCCGCGCTTCTCGCGGATTTCCTGGAACAGACGGGACGACATCCCCCCGCCCAGCGCCGTGACATAGACCTGCGCGGCGAACAGCGCATCGTCGCCGCTCGGAAGGCCTGGAAAGGCCCAGGTGACATGCACCTGTTCGAGATCCTCCTCCACGCGGATATCCGAACCGTCATAGCGCGCGGGCTCGCCTTCCGGTGCGTCCCCTGGACGGAGATCGCCGAAATGACGCGCCGCAAGTTCAACCATGCCGGCATGCTCGACGGCGCCCGAGGAGATGAGCGTCATTCCCCCTGCGCGATAGTTTGCCCGCATATAGGATTCGAGGTCGCCGCGCGCGAAATTCCCCACGGTCTCTTCATTTCCGAGAATGGGCCAGCCCATCGGCTGTTCGGGATAGACCGCCGACTGAAGGTGATCGAAGACGATATCGTCGGGCGTGTCGCGCGCCTGCCCGATTTCCTGCAGCACGACCTGGCGCTCGCGCTCGAGTTCGCCGGAATCGAACACGGGATGGGTAAGAATGTCGGCGAGAATGTCGACGGCCAGCGGTACATCCGACTTCAGGACGCGCGCATGAAAGGCGGTCTGCTCGCGGCTGGTATAGGCGTTCAGCGCGCCGCCAACGGCTTCGATCTCTTCCGCAAGTCCGCGCGCCGTGCGCCGCTCGGTGCCCTTGAAGGCCATGTGTTCGAGCATGTGGGACACGCCCATGATGGGCCGCGTTTCGTGGCGCGCGCCGCAATTCACCCAGACGCCAAGGCTGGCGCTTTCGAGTTGCGGCATCGGATCCGTAACGACCGTCAGGCCGTTGGGCAGTCTGGTAATTTCAACGTTCATAGGGAGCTGTTCTGGTCTCGATAAAGCTGCGAAGGCGCACAGCGTCGGGGGGCAGGACGCTCGCCCGTTCTGTGCCCAGATAAGATTGTCGCAGGCGTGGCGGCAAGGGGGGGACCATACCGGTCGCCTTTGCGACCGTTTCGGGGAATTTCGCCGGATGGGCCGTGGCCAGCACCACCACAGGTGTTCCGTCCTGCGGTCCGAGCCGCCTGGCTGCAGCGAGACCGACAGCGGTGTGCGGATCGATCAGCCGCCCATACCGCTCATGAGCTTCACGGATGGTGTGCAGCGTCTCGTCGTCCGAGACCGCTTCGGCCTGGTAGCGCGTCCGAAGCGCCGCAAGCACGGCCGGCGGAATGACCAGCTGCCGTTCGCTGGCGAAATCCTTCATTCCTGAAGCCATCCACGCGCAATCGCGATTCGAGGCTTCGAACAAGGCGCGCTCGAAATTGCTGGCAACCTGGATGTCCATTGAAGGGCTGAGCGTGGCCTGCGCCGTGTGCACGGCATAGACGCCGTCATTCAGAGCGCGGGCAAGGATGTCGTTGGCGTTCGTCGCGGCGACCAAGCCCGCGACCGCAGCCCCCATCCGCGCCGCCGCCTCGCCGGCAAAGATGTCGCCGAAATTCCCCGTCGGCACAACGAACCGCGCAGGGCTGCCGAGCTTTGCCAGCGTCGTAAGGTAATAGACGCTCTGCGCGACGATGCGGACGAAATTGATGGAGTTGACCGCGATGAGTGACATCGCCGTCGCGAAGTCGCGATCGGCGAACAGCGCTTTTACCAGGGCCTGCGCGTCGTCGAACGTGCCTTCGAGCGCAACGTTATGCACATTGGCATAAGGCGCTGTGGTCATCTGGCGGCGCTGCACCTCGCTCACGCGATCCTTGGGATGGAGCACGACGAGTTCGATTCGCGGCAGCCCGCCGAATGCCGCAATCGCGGCCGAGCCGGTATCGCCGGAGGTGGCGACAAGTATCGTTGCTCGCGCAGCGCGCCGCTCAAGCTCGCGCGACATCAGCCGCGCCAACAGCTGCATCGCAATGTCTTTGAAGGCGAGTGTCGGACCATGAAACAGTTCGAGCAGGTAGAGCTCTGGCTCCAGCTCGACCAGCGGAGCAATCTCCGGGTTGTCGAACGACGCGTAGGCTGATCTTATCTCGTACTCCAGTTCGGCTGCGGAAAAACAATCCCCTGCAAAATTGCGCATCACGCGGAGAGCTGTTGCCGGATACGGTTCGTCTACCAGCGCGCCTGAATGCGCCGGCCAAAACTGGGGCATGTAGAGGCCGCCATCAGAGGCAAGCGCGCCGATCAGCACGTCCGAAAAAGACAAGGGCGGGGGCCCCCCGCGAGTGCTGATATAACGCATCCTGAGTTAGTTTCCCGCTCGTATCGACTTCCGGCCCGCGCAGAAATCCAGCCGCCGCTGCGCGCGATGATACACAAAATAAACCACGACAAGCGCCCCGGCGAGCAGGAACCAGGTCAGCGCATATTGCAGATGATCGTTGGGAAGATCGATACGGGTCTGACCGCCGCGCGGCCAGGACCCGGTGTTCCATGACGCAGCAGCTTCGAGGATCGCCGGCGCGGCGAGCTTCAGCTTCTCCGCCCGCGCAATGCCCGCAAGGTCGCGCGCGAACCAGATGTGTTTCTTGACATCTGGCGCAGGCGTAAACGGCCCGGGCCTGTCCGGCACGCGCCAGATACCCACGACGCGCACCTGCCCTTGCGGCTCGCTGCCCGGCCGCGCAGCCGGATTTCGCAAAGCGAGCGGCACAAACCCGCGGTCGATCAGCACCTTGCCCCCGTCGGAAAGAACAAATGGCGTCAGCACATGATATACCGGTGCTCCGTTGGGTCCGGTTGTGAACAGATAGGATTCCTTGGCATTCTCAAAATATCCGGTGACCGCAACAGACCTGTATTGCGCGCAGTCTCCGAGCGCGATCGCCGCATCGAGGCTGATCGGTGCAGCGGCCATGTTGCGCTTCATCTCGGCAATCAGCCTGAGTTTCCATTGGAGCCGTTCGAGCTGCCAGACACCCAGCCCGACAAGCAGCAGGAATATCGGCACGCATAGCAGCGTGAAGCCAGGCAATGGCCGGAAACGGAGCATCATGCTACTCCGCCAGCCGGCCCTCATGTGCCTGATGTTTATATTGCAAGACCATGAGGGCGGATTTGACGAGACGAAGGCCGCCCAGCGTCAGAATGGCGATTGCGGGGAGCCAGAGTACGGCGTGAACCCAATAGGGCGGCGACCAGGCGATTTCGACGATGAGCGCGGCGCCGACCACGATGAAACCCGCGATGAGAACAACAAAAACCGACGCGCCGTCGCCAACGTCGAACACCGCGTAATCGAGCCCGCAACGGGTGCAGCGCGGCGCAATGCGGAGATAACCGGCGAATAGCGGACCTTCGCCGCAACGGGGACAACGGCCAAACAGGGCGGAAGTGAAAGTCGAGGGTGTGGCGCCCGTCATCCGGCCCATTCGGTGACGGAAGCTGCGCCCCACACGTAAATGCAGAAGAACAGAAACAGCCACACTGTGTCGACAAAATGCCAGTACCAGGCGGCCGCCTCCAACCCGAAATGACGTTCCGCAGTAAACTGGCCGGCAATCGCGCGCCCAAGACAAACGGCCAGAAAGATCGTGCCGATGATCACATGGCATCCATGGAAGCCGGTCGCCATGAAGAAGGTCGAACCATAGATCGCCTCGAAATTGCCGACGCCTGCGGCGAGCGAAATATGTGCCGGGTCGGTAAAGGGCAGCAGGGCGAGATGATTGAATCCGAAGGTGAATGGCGCGTGCGTGTATTCGAATGCCTGAACGCCGGTGAAGCACATGGCGAGGCCGACTGTGACCATCAGGCCCTCGATCGAACCCTTGCGATCACCGTGCTGCACGGCATGGTGCGCCCAGGTCACCGTGCAGCTGGATGTGAGGAGAATGAGCGTGTTGAGAAGCGGGAAATGCCAGGGATCCAACGTGACGATGCCGCTCGGCGGCCAGCCGCTCAACCCCACATCGTGAGGGAACAGTGCGCTGTTGAAGAAGGCCCAGAACCAGGCGACGAAGAACATCACCTCGGAACAGATGAATAGCACCATGCCGAAGCGCAGGCCGAGCTTCACGACCGGCGTGTGATCGCCAAGCACGACGGACTCGCGGATCACATCGCGCCACCAACCCGCCATGGTGTAAATGACGAGCGCCGCGCCAACGATGAATATCCAGGGCTGACCGTTCAGCGGCACGCCAAAATTCTTGTATCCGCTGTTCAACCAGAGGATGGCGCCGATCAGCATGGTGAAGGCGGCGATCGATCCGATAATCGGCCACGGGCTGGGATCGACCAGATGATAATCGTGATGCTTTGCGTGCGCGTCCGCCATTTCCGCCTCTGTCACTGAAAGAAGTTCACCACATGCCCCTTGAGGCGCACCATCGTCATCACGAAGAACAGCACCACCATGGCCGCGAGCACGAGCGCGATCGCCATGCTGCGCCGCCGCCGCTCCCGAGCTTCGCGCCCCTCGTTGTCCATCGCCTCACGCCCAGCCTCCGAAATGAAGCGCGACGAGAGACGGAAGCCCCATCAGGCGCTCGATGATAAGTCCCCCAAAAAGCACGAAAAGATAAAGGATCGAAACGCCGAACAGCCGATGCGCCGCGGGTTCGTGCACCTCGTCCTTCTCGCGCAGAACAGATACCGCTTCGATCGCAAACCATCCTCCGAAAACCAATGCCATCGCCACGTAAAGTGGACCGCCCAACCCGATGAATGCGGGCAGAAGCCCAAGCGGCACAAGGAGGAGTGTATACAAAAGGATTTGCCAGCGTGTGTTGCGTTTGCCCCGGACGACAGGAAGCATTGGTACGCCGGCGCGCGCATAATCCTGCGAACGATAGAGCGACAGCGCCCAGAAATGTGGCGGCGTCCACAGAAAGATGATGAGCACCAGCAGAAGCGGAACAAATCCAAGGTTACCTGTGACTGCGGCCCAGCCGATGGCAGGCGGCAAGGAACCTGCGAGGCCGCCAATCACGATGTTCTGCGGCGTCCGGCGCTTGAGCCAAAGCGTGTAGACGAACACATAGAAGCCGATCGAGAAAGCCAGCAGGAGCGCAGCGAGCAGATTGACGAACAGGCCCATCAGAGCAACCGCGCCCGCAGCCAGGGTCCATCCGAACCCCAGCGCATCGCCGCGCGCGATGCGGCCCATGGGGATGGGACGCGTCGCGGTGCGCGCCATAAGCGGATCGATATCCGCATCATACGCCATGTTCAGCGCGCCGGCCGCACCCGCACCGACGGCGATACACAAGAGCGCCGTAAAGCCGGTGAACGGGTCGACGTGGACCGGCGCCTCGAGCATGCCCGCGATCGCGGTAAAGAGAACAAGCGACATCACGCGCGGTTTCAGCAGCGCGAAATAGTCTCCTACGCTCGCAGAGCGCGAGCCGGAATCGAGCGTCGCCGCAGCCGTCGTCATTTGATCCGCGGTATCTCGTTATAGGAGTGGAACGGCGGTGGCGACGGCAGAAGCCACTCCAGCGTCGTGGCACCCACACCCCAGGGATTGTCCCCGGCCCGTCTCTTGGCGAAGAACGCCTCGGCCATGGTGATCAGGAACACGATCGTCCCGAAACCCGCGATGAAGGCACCGATCGAGGACACGTAGTTCCAGCCGGCAAACGCGTCGGGATAATCGGCGATGCGACGCGGCATGCCGGCGAGTCCGAGAAAATGCATCGGGAAGAAGGCGACATTGACGCCGATGAACGTCACCCAGAAATGAATCTGGCCGAGCGTCTCGTTGTAGGTATAGCCGGTGATTTTCGGAAACCAGAAATACCAACCGGCAAAGATCGCGAAGACGGCGCCGAGCGACAGCACGTAGTGAAAATGCGCCACGACGTAGTCGGTGTCCTGCAGCACGACATCGACGCCCGCATTGGCAAGCACCACGCCGGTAACCCCGCCTATGGTGAATAGCAACACGAAACCCATCGCCCACAACATCGGGGTCTTGAACTCGATCGAGCCGCCCCACATCGTCGCGATCCACGAGAACACCTTGATGCCCGTGGGCACCGCGATGACCATGGTGGCGAAGACGAAATAGGCCTTGGTGTCGACGGAGAGACCCACCGTGTACATGTGGTGCGCCCATACCATGAAGCCGATGAACCCGATCGCCACCATCGCATAGGCCATGCCGAGATAACCAAAGACCGGCCGTTTCGAGAACGTCGCTATCACGTGGCTGATCATGCCGAAGCCAGGCAGGATCAGGATGTAAACTTCCGGATGGCCGAAGAACCAGAACAGGTGCTGAAAGAGGATCGGATCGCCGCCGCCCGCCGCGTTGAAGAAGCTCGTGCCGAAATGGCGGTCCGTCAGCAGCATGGTGATGGCGCCCGCCAGCACCGGCAGCGAAAGCAGCAGCAGGAAAGCAGTGACGAGGATCGACCAGACGAACAGCGGCATCTTGTGCAGGGTCATGCCCGGCGCGCGCATGTTGAAGATGGTCGTAATGAAGTTGATCGCGCCGAGGATCGAGGACGCGCCGGCGATGTGAATGGCGAAAATCGCGAAATCCATTGCCGGCCCCGGAGAGCCGGTCGTCGAAAGCGGCGCATACATCGTCCAGCCGCCGCCCACGCCCATCCCACCGGAATCGCCTTCAACAAACATTGACAGAATGAGAAGCGTGAAGGAGAACGGCAGCAGCCAGAACGAGATGTTGTTCATGCGGGGGAACGCCATGTCGGGCGCGCCGATCATGAGCGGCACCAGCCAGTTCCCGAATCCGCCGATCATCGCCGGCATGATCATGAAAAAAATCATGATAAGGCCGTGCGCGGTGACGAAGACGTTGTAGGTATGCGGCTCGCTGAAGACCTGGAGACCGGGATACATCAGCTCGGCGCGCATGAACATCGACAGCGTGCCGCCCACCAGCCCCGCGCAGATGGCGAAGATAAGGTACATCGTGCCGATGTCCTTGTGGTTCGTCGAATAGACGTACCGCCGCCAGCCCGTCGGATGATCCGCATGCACATGCGCGACTTCAGCCATTGACCTTGATCCTCTTTATTGTCTGCTCGCGACCTGCGGCCCGCTGTCGGATCCGCTGATCGATGCAAATTTCTTTTTGGCCCCCAGCAGCCACGCATTGTAGGCGTCCTGCGAAACGACCCGCACTTCGATCGGCATATAGGCGTGGCGGGCGCCGCAAAGTTCCGAACATTCTCCGTAATAGGTGCCTTCCGCCGTCGCCTTGAACCAGGTCACGTTGAGCCGGCCGGGTATGGCGTCCATCTTCACGCCAAAGGCCGGAACCGCCCAGGAATGGATGACGTCGGCACCGGTGGTGAGCACCTTCACCACCTTGTTCACCGGCACGACGACGACGTTGTCCACTCCGAGAAGCCTTGGCTCGCCTTTCTTCAACGCATCAGCATCGGAAAGGCCAAGCGAATCGAACTGGAAATTGCTCGCCGGGTACTGGTAGCTCCAGAACCATTGATGGCCGATTGCCTTGATCGTGACATCGGCGGGCGGCACGTCGGCTTCGAAATAAAGGAGCTTGAACGAGGGAATGGCGATGACCACGAGAATGACGACCGGCACGATCGTCCACGCGACCTCAAGCAGCGTGTTGTGCGTCACCTTTCCGGGCACCGGATTCCTGCGGTGGTTATAGCGGATGATGATCCACAGCAGCAGTCCGAAAACCAGCAGACAGATCAGCGTTATGATGTAGAGGACGCCAGTGTGGAAACTCTCGATCCGCTCCATGACAGGCGATGCCGCCGGCTGGAAGGACATTTCCCAGGGCTGCGGCGCGGCAAGCGCGCTGTTTGCAATCAGTGTCAGCAAAGAGCACAGGCCGGCCGCACTTCCCAATTTTCTCAGAAACATCCAGCGACCTCGAAGAGTTTGGCGGGCGGTGCCCGCAGCCTAGGCGGTCATGAACACAAGTGGCCGCAGGTGTAGGGGACCCAAGCCTCTGAAGTCATTGCGACCTTATGCCACGTAAAGTTCCGCACGTGCGATCAGGAGGTTGCGAAGCGCGTGGAAAAGCGCCTTACGGAACATTATGTCTGACCCTGATGTCTGACCCTGCGACGATGAAGCGCCTGCGCAAACGGGCATAAGCCCGCCACCACAAATTGAGTGAGAAGGCAAAATCCATGGACGGCGATCTGTTTTTCGGCAAGGCGGGGCTCGACCGCGACAATGTGCAGGCGATTGTCGACGATGCGCTTGCGGGCGCCGATGACGGTGAGCTGTTCCTCGAACATTGCCGCAGCGAGGCGTTCACCTTCGACGACGGCCGGCTGAAAGCGGCGAGCTTCGATAGCTCGCAGGGCTTCGGGCTCAGATCGGTTGCCGGCGAAGCGACCGGCTATGCGCACGCCAATGAGCTGTCCGAGGACGCGATTCGCCGCGCGGCCGACACGGTGAAAGCGGTCGCCAAAGGCCATTCCGGCACGCTTGCCCTCCCGCCCCGCCGCACCAACATAAAGCTCTATCCCGACACAGATCCCCTCGGCAGCGCCGAATTCGCAGCCAAGATCCGGGTGCTCGAAGAAATGAACGCGTATGCGCGCTGCCGCGATCCGCGCGTTTGCCAGGTCAGCTGCTCGCTCTCGGGCGAGCATCAGACGATCGAAATACTCCGCACCGGTGGTGAAACATGGCGCGATGTCCGCCCGCTGGTGCGCATTGGCGTCTCCGTCGTGGTCGAGCAGAATGGACGGCAGGAGAGCGGCTATTACGGTGGTGGCGGGCGCTCCGGGTACGAATCCTATCTCGATCCGCGCTACTGGAAAGATACCGTCGATGAAGCCTTGCGCCAGGCGCTTGTGAATCTCGAATCCGTTCCCGCGCCGGCTGGGGAGATGACGGTCGTGCTCGGCCCCGGCTGGCCCGGCATCCTGCTGCACGAAGCCATCGGTCACGGGCTTGAAGGCGATTTCAACCGCAAAAGGACTTCAGCGTTCGCGGGACTGCTCGGCGAACGTGTTGCCGCGCCGGGCGTGACGGTCGTGGACGACGGCACCATCGGTGGCCGCCGTGGCTCGCTCACCATCGACGACGAAGGCACGCCGACCACGCGCACCGTGCTGATCGAGGACGGAATTCTCAAAGGTTATATGCAGGACCGGCAGAATGCGCGCCTGATGGGCATGGCGCCCACCGGGAATGGCAGACGCCAGGGCCACGCCCACAATGTCATGCCCCGGATGACCAATACCTATATGCTGGCTGGCGACAGGACGCCGGAAGAAATTCTCGCGAGCGTGAAGAAAGGAATCTATGCGGTGAATTTCGGCGGCGGCCAGGTGGATATTACTTCGGGCAAATTCGTCTTCTCCTGCACCGAAGCCTATCTGATCGAGGACGGAAAGAAAGGCGCGCCGATCAAAGGGGCGACGCTCATCGGCAACGGCCCCGAAGCGCTCACCCGCGTGGCGATGATCGGCAACGACATGAAACTCGATTCCGGCATCGGCGTCTGTGGCAAGAACGGGCAATCCCTGCCCGTCGGCGTGGGCCAGCCGACGCTCAGGCTCGACGGGCTCACCGTGGGCGGCACCGCGGCCTGACTGCAGCGCCAACGATAAGACCTATCGTGCAGACCGGCGTCATCAGAACGTGGCGGCCGAAACCTGCGCATGCTTTTCACGCCTCTGGATCACTCACGGCGGCTCCCGCGCCCGTGAACTATTGGGTATATCCCTGGGATTCAGCGCGTAACCGCAAACACCGTGCCCAGCCCATAGGCGCCACCCCCTTCCGTCGTGCCATAGAGCGTGTCCTTCACATTGATCAGGCTGGCGATGGGTCGCTCGCCGTCGGTGCAATTCTGCTGACTGCAAAAGGAATAAAGCGCCTTTACCGCGCGGGTGCCTGGATCGAGCGCAAACACCGTGCCGCCGCCATAGACGCCGCCGCCGTACGTCGTGCCGTACAGCTTGTCCTTCACGTCGATCAGGCTGGCACCGGGATGCGCACCCTCCTTGCACACGTTCCTCTCGCCTGAGCAGCCGAAGGAATGCACCACGGTCTCCGCGCCGGTATTCGGATCGATCGCAAATACCGTGCCCTCGCCATAGGTGCCGCCTTCCCCCGTTGTGCCGTACAGAGTGCCGTTCACATCAATCAGACTGGCGGAAGGGAGCGAACCATCCGATCGGCCGCCGCTGAAAAAGTAGAGCACCCACTCCTCGCCGGTCTCCGGATCGAATGCAAAAACTGTACCCATGTCCTCGACGCCACCGTTAAGTGTTGTGCCATACAGGGTCTCGTTCATATCGATCAAACTCGCAGAAGGACCCGTGCCGTCCGTGACGCTGCTGCCGAAAGAGTAGAGCGTCGTCTCAACGCCAGTGCTCGGGTCTAGCGCAAATACCGTGCCCTTATTATTGTGGATGCCGCCGCCGTACGTCGTGCCGTAAAGCATGCCGCTCACATCGAGCAGACCGGCCTCGGGGGTTTCTCCGTCCTCGCAATCGGATACGCAAAAGGAATAGAGCACCTTCTCCTTGCCGGTCTTCGAACGGAGTGCAAACACTGTGCCGGCCCCTCGGCCGCCTCCCTCTGTTGTTCCATACAGCCTTCCCTTCACATTGATCAGACTTGCGCCGGGACCTTCGCCGTCCTCGCACCCTTCCGTTTTCTTGCCGCAGAAGGAATGCAATACCGTCTCTGCGCCGGTACTTGGCTCAAGCGCAAACACCGTGCCGCAGCCCGCGCCACCACAGCCCGTGTTCCCGCCGGAGCGGGTTGTACCGTACAGCAAGCCTTTCACATCGATCAAACCCGAGCCGGGGTTCGAACCATCCGTTCCGCCGCCAAAGGAGTGCAGGACGGCCTCCTGTTCCTTGGCGATCACCGTTGACGGAAATTGCAGGACCATTGCACAGCCGACCATGCCGGCGCATAGACTGAAAAACGGACGTTTCATCGGAGCCTACCCCAAGGCGTCAACTCTAGCGAGGCTTCGTCTCAGACCGGCGAAGCATGTTGGAGTTCCAAAAGTTGACACAATTGTACAGAATTCCGTCAGTTAAGCAGGGCTACCCCAAGGCGTCAACTCTAGCAGAGCCTGGGCCGTGAACAAAGCGGCCGCTGCAGAAGTGTCACAATTCCCCGTTAACGAGGCGCGGCAAGGGAGCAGACCATGCCGAAACTGCGAACCGCGTTGCGCCGCGCCGGATTTCTTTTGGCCATGATCTATGTCGCGGGTCGGGTTGGAGCTGCGGACGCGGCCGGCGCTGCGACTGCCGCGCGGGACGTGGAAACGCATTACGCCGATCTGGCCGAAGCGATCTATGGCGATGCACTTCACCAGGCCAAGGCACTCCAGGATCGGATAGATGCATTTCTTTCCGATCCTTCGCCGTCAACGCTCGACACCGCGCGCACCCAGTGGAAACAGGCGCGCATTCCCTATCTGCAGAGCGAGGGATTCCGCTTCGGCAGCGCGACGGTGGATGAATGGGAACCACGTGTGAATGCCTGGCCGCTGGACGAAGGTCTGATCGACTATGTGGGCACCTCCTACGGAACACATTCCGACGATAATCCGCTTTACACGCTCAACGTCATCGCCACCCGCCAGCTCCGCATCGGTGCCAGGATGGTCGATGCGCACTCCATCGACGAAAAACTGCTGCGCGAGATGCAGCAGGCCGAGGGCGTGCAGACCAATGTTTCGACCGGCTATCACGCCATAGAATTTCTTCTGTGGGGCCAGCCTGTCCGCGGCCATGGCCCAGGAATTGGGCAGCGTCCGGCGACGGACTATGATCTTGCGCATTGTTCGCACGGCAATTGCGACCGGCGCGCAGCCTATTTGAAGACGGCTGCTCAATTGCTGGTCGACGATCTCGCGCAAATGGTTGCGGATTGGGGTACGAATGGCAAGGCACGAAGGGAATTGCTCGACAAAGGTGAACAGGGAGGGCTTTCGCAGATACTGACAGGCTTGGGCAGTCTGACTTTCGGCGAGATGGCAGGAGAACGCATGAAGCTTGGACTCGAGTTGCACGATCCCGAGGAAGCGCAGGATTGTTTTTCCGACAACACCCACAATTCGCATTACTACGACGAGGTCGGCATCGCCGATCTGTGGTCAGGCCGATATGTCGCGAGCGATGGCCGGGTCGTCGCGGGCGTAAGCATCAGGGATTACGTGATGGCGCGAGATCCCGCAGCGGCGCGCGGTGTGGATACCGCCATCGCCAATGCCCTCTCGAAGATCAAAATTATCAAGGATGCGGCCGACAGCGGCCGGATGGGGTACGACCAGATGATCGCGGCAGGCAATCCGGAAGGGAACAGGCTGGTGCAGGATGCGATGGATGCGCTGGTTGCCCAGACGCGGGCGATCGAAGCTGTCGCGGCCACGCTGAAGCTCCAGGTCGCCTCGAACAAATCCGATCATTCCTCCGATACCATGCTTCACTAGGCATGAGGGCGTCCGGACGGGGGACGGCATCGTGAGTGGCGTAATATCGCGGCGCCAGACCGTTGCGTCGCTGTCCGCTGTTGCGGCGCTTTCTCTTGCACGATGCGGCAGGCTCATCGCCGGGGCCGGCGGCGCCGGCCGGCTGCCGGAACTTCGCATCGGCAATCGCGAGATCACGTTGGTCGCGCACGAAGTCAGCACGGCGATCCTGCCCGATGGCCCACCCTCTCCTACCTGGCTGTTCGGCGCGCATCTCTTCCCGGTGCTCCGGATGCGAAGAGGCGAGCGGGCGACCGTTACGCTGAGAAACGCACTCCCGCAGCACACATCGATTCACTGGCATGGGGTAAGGGTGCCGAATGCGATGGATGGCGTGCCCTACCTGACGCAGCGACCTGTCCTGCCGGGCGAGCGCTTCACCTACCGCTTTGAACCGCCCGATGCGGGCACCTTTTTCTTTCATCCTCACTGCAACACCGCCGAACAGCTTGGCCGCGGATTGATCGGCATGCTGATCGTTGACGACGACGCGCCCACATTCGATGACGACCTGGTTCTCGTGCTCAAGGACTGGCGCCTGGCACGCGACGGAATCTTCAACTCATTTGTAACATTGGCGGGCGCAAGCCGCGCCGGTACCTTCGGCAATCTGCGGACCGTCAATGGACATCCATCGCCGCGCATTGAAATCCCCGGGGGTGCCAATATCAGAATGCGGCTCGTCAACGCCGATTCCACGCGCATCCTGAGCGTCGGGCTTGGGGGCACCTCTGCCAGCGTCATCGCCATCGACGGGAATCCCGTTGCGCCGTTTGCGCTGGACACATGGCGCCTGGGGCCGGCAATGCGCCTCGATCTTGCGCTACGCAGCCCAAGGGACGGCGAGATTCGCCTGATCGACTATTTCGATGAAACGCCGGTGACTCTTGCCTCTCTTGCTCCGCGCGGCGCGCCGGCGCGGAACGATGTGTTCACGGCACGGCCCCTGCCCGCAAATTCCTTGCGCGCGCCGGATATGGCGGCAGCCTGGACACACACATTGGAACTGGGAGCCGGCGTCGTGCCGCTCGATATACCGGATCCGCCGCCGATTGTGCTTCCCGACGGGTCGCGTGTGAATATTGCGGACGCGCTTTGCCTCGCTTCGGCGACGTTCTGGATGCTTGACGGAAAGTCGTGGCCCCTGCGCGAGCATGGCCGCCTTCCGCCGCCGTTGTTCTCCTTTGACCGCGGCCAAAGCGTCGTGCTGGAATTCCGCAATGCCACCAAGCGCGCGCACCCGATTCACATTCACGGCCACACGATGCGCGTACTGTCAGCGAGCATATTGCCCCGCCCCGTACATCACGCCGATACCGTTCTCGTGATGCCCAACGAGCGGGTGAAAGTCGCCTTCGTTGCCGACAACCCCGGCAACTGGATGATCCACTGCCACATCATCGAGCATCAAGAGACGGGAATGATGGGATGGTTCCGGGTCTCCTGATTGTCGGCGCGCTTGCGTCATCGTTTTCGACAGCGAATCTCGACGCTGCCGTCGGGCAGGCTCTGTTCGAGCGGCGATGGGTCTCCGCGCCCTCGACGACGCGCGCGGACGAAGGGCTGGGACCGTTGTATGATGCGCGGTCGTGCAATGCGTGCCACGCGGGCGGCGGTCCCGGGCGCATTTCCCAGCGGCCCGGGGAAGGGCTGGTCGTGCGGTTGGGCGAGGCGGACGGCCGAACGGATCCGACTTACGGCGCACAACTGCAAACTCACGCCCTGCCCGAGCTTGCCCCGGAAGCGTCCGTTTCCATTGCATGGCAACTTCGCAATGACCGCCGAACGCCATCCATCGATGTTTCGAATCTCGCTTATGGCAGTCTCGAACCGCATACGCATATCGCGCTGCGACGCGCGCCGGCACTGTTCGGCGCCGCCGAGCTTGCCGCAATTTCCGACACTGAGATTCTCGCAATGGAGGCGCGTGAACACCGGCACGGTTTGCGAGGACACGCGGCCCTGCTTCGAGACGAGAACGGTTTGCATGTGGGCCGGTGGGGCTGGAAAGCGACGACAGCGGATCTCGAAACACAGATTTCGCTGGCACTTGAGCGCGACATCGGGCTTTCGACGCCCTCATATCCAGATCCTGCCGGAGAGTGCACCAACGCCGAAACGGCCTGCCGCGATCTCGCCCATGAAGCTGAAGGCGCAAAAATTGAAGTTTCAGGCCGGCTCGTTCATCTGATCGCCGCCTATGTTTCTTCCCTGCCCTCTCCCGCCCCGCCGAAAAAAAATCCGGCGGGTCAAGCGGTGTTTGAGCGCGTGGGATGCGGCGACTGTCATGCGTCCTTCACGGGAATGGGCGACAGGAGCGTGAATGCGGGGACCGATCTCTTGCTGCACAATTTGGGACCCGGTCTTGACGATGGAATTGCTGACGGCGATGCCAAATCGGCGGAATGGCGGACGGCGCCACTGTGGAATCTCGCGGACGAGCTTGCCGCAGGCGGGCTGCTGCATGATGGCCGCGCCCGCAGCATCGCGGAAGCCGTGAGCTGGCATGGGGGAGAGGCTGCCGCGGCACGGCGCCGCTTCGTGGCGTTGAGCCGGGCCGACAAGGCTGCGCTCGAGGATTACCTGTTGGGAAAATGAAGGGACCAAGTGCGCAAATTTCTATCTCTGTTGTTGCTGCCGATCTCTGCCGGCCCTGTGTCCGCCGCGACAAGCCCGATCAGTTCCGCGCAATACCTCGTCCAGAGCGTCATCGTTCCCCGTTTCGAGACCGTAGCAAGTGCAGCCATTGAGCAGCAGGCGGCATGGACCTCATTCTGCAAGAGTCGCACGCGCGGCGGCGCGGAAAATCTGCGGGCGGAATTCAACAAGGTGGGGGACGCCTGGGCGAACATCGAATTCGTCAGGCTAGGTCCTCCGGCCGCGGAGCTGCGCGCAGAACGATTCAACTTCTGGCTCGATAGGCGCGACATGGCGGGAAAAGCACTCGACGCCATGCTTGCCTCGACAGATGCGAAAAGCCTGGACCCGGCAACGATTGCAGACGGCAGCGTGGCCGGCCAGGGCATGCCTGTACTTGAGCGCCTGCTTTACGACGACAGCGCGCTCGCGAAACTTTTGGCGAAAGATGGCGAAGCGGACCGGCGCTGCGCGGTTGGCATGGCGATTGCGCATAATTTGTCGTCGATTGCAGATGCCATCGCGACGGACTGGACCAAGCCCGATGGCGCCGCCGCTGCAATCGCTGCCAACAGAAGCTGGGGATACCATTTCGCCGATGCAAACCAGGCCGCCAGCGTGATGGTCACTGATCTCATAACCGGGCTGGAGATGCTCAAGGATTTCAATCTCCCCATGACCTATCACGACCTCGCCGACAAGGCCTCTCCGCGATTGGCCGAAGGAGCCCGCAGCGCGCGCAGTTTGCGCGACGTCGAACTGAAATTCGCCGGCATCCGGAGCATGCTCGATACGTTCATGGCAGCTGCACCGTCCGCGCAGAAAGCGAAGCTCGACATGGCCTTTGCCGATGCGGATGCGAAACTCGTTGCGGTGGCTGCAGCGGCAAAATCCGATGACACGGCAAAGGAACTGGTCAGACTCACGACAGCCATCGCATCGTTTTCCGCACTCAAGCAGACGGCAATGAATGTCATTCCGGAGGCAACAGGAATTTCTTTGGGGTTCAATAATCTCGATGGCGACTAGGCGCGAAGTTCTTCGCGGCGCCGCGGCACTTGTCTGCGGTGTCCAGATTTTTCCGGATGATGTGTTTGCGTCCGATCCCCTACCCCGGCTTTTCTCGGCGGCGAGGATTGCCGGCAAGGACGGCGGGCTGTTATGGCGGCCCAGCGACATGACACTCTTTCCCCTGCCCGGCCGTGGACACGGGCTTGTGCCGATTGCGAAAGGGGACAAGATCATCGTCACCGGGCGACGCCCTGGCGGCTATGTAGCTATTATCAACCGCGCAAGTCCCGACATGGCTGCACAAATCGCACCGCCGGCAGTCGGCTGCCGCTTCTCGGGGCACGCCGCGCCGGAACCGGGCGGTAATTACTTCGCGACCAGCGAATTCGAGGCTGGAACCATACGCGGAGCCATCGTTCTGCGGCGTGCAGAAGACGGCAGTGTCTGCAACCGCTTCGATCCCCAGGGCATTGAACCTCACGACATGCTGTTCGCCGGCGATCGGCTGGTCGTTGCTCTGGGCGGTCTTACCCAAGATGGCGGCGTGGCCGGACCGGCGTTCAATCCGGACGGTATCGACAGCAGCGTGGTGGAACTCGAATACCCGACAGGCCGGATCGCGGCCCGGCATAGGCTGAGCGCCGATCTCTCCACGCTTTCCCTTCGTCACATGGCGCTGGCGCCGGACGGAGCGTGCGTCGTCGTGGGCATGCAGGACCAGGACCTGTCGGTGACGCGACCACTCATGGCCGTTGTCACGCTCGGAACCGGCATCACCCCGCTTCCCATGCCGAACCCCGCGCAATGCAATTTCCGCGGTTATGTCGGCTCGGTTGCCGTCGATGCGTCCGGAGAATTCGCCGCGGCAACCAGTCCACGCGGAAGCGTGATTGGGATATGGTCGTTGAGCGATCGTGCATGGCTTGCAGGTTTCCCCGTTCCCGATATTTGCGGATTGGCCGCCGGCGCAACGCCCGGCCTGTTCTGGGCGACGTCGGGACTTGGCGAAGTCCTGAAAATCTCCATCGCGTCCCGTCAGGCGTCCATAGCAACACGCTGGTCCACCCATGCAGGATTCGACAATCATCTCCTGAGTGTTTGACATGGTGCGTCGGGACAAAGCTACAATATCCGTCCATCCCTGAAGCGACACGAACGCATCGCGATAGAGTGCTGAGAGTTTGGTAGGACCATTTGCGTTTTGACAGCCGGCGCGCTGCATCATATCGTGGGTGTAGCGGGCGCGACGTGATGAATGCGATCACATTACGCGCGCTCCGCCATCCGCTCCTACGGTCGCAGGCCGATCATGCCCTTCACTTCGAGTTCCACCCAGTCACGGCTGCCTGCGAGGCGCTCCTTCAGCCGCCAGCGATGCACGTGCCATTTGCCAATCAGAAAATCGAAATCATGGGCGTGGTCGGTCATGCTCCTCTCTCTCCTGTCTGCGGTATTGCACAGATCGTAGAAAGACCGGGAAACAGCACCGCTATCACCAGACATGCCGGGACTTTCATGTTCTGCCGCCTGCGTTCGTTTGCGCGCGAAGGTGTAATGGCTTAA
>DATJUM010000149.1:0-13184 GCA_035502355.1 Rhizomicrobium sp.
GTGCTCGCGATCCTGTTCTCGGGATTCGTATCCATCACGCTCACGCCGATGCTCTGCAGCCGTATCCTGCACAGCGAGAAAGGAGCACGCCACGGCGGCTTCTACCGCTGGAGCGAGCGCACCTTCGACTGGATGCAGTCCTGCTACGAACATTCGCTCAAATGGAGCATCAGGAACCATGTGGTGATATTCCTGATCTTCCTCGCAAGCCTCGTGGCGACGGCGGTCCTCTTTGAGATCATGCCCGAGGATTTCCTGCCGAGCGAGGATACGGGCCAGATCATTGCCTTTACCGAGGCTTCGGACCGCACCTCGTTCCTGCACATGATCGACTATCAGAAACAGGCCGCGGCAATCATCGCCCGCGATCCGAACGTACAAAGCACCATGTCGTCGGTCGGTGCTGGCGGCGCACGCACCGGCACCAATACCGGCACCATCTTCATGGTGCTCAAGCCGCGAAGCGAGCGCCAACTCAGCGCCGACCAGATCATCCAGGAATTGCGGCCCAAGCTCACGCACATTCCGGGAATCAATGTCTATATGCAGAATCCGCCATCCATCCGGATCGGAGCGCACACCACCAAATCCCAATATCAATACACGCTGCAGGACCTCGACCAGGTGGAACTGCAGACCACCTCGCTCAAGCTGTCGCAGGCGCTCGCCAGGTTGCCTGGCTTCCAGGACGTGACCACCGATCTCGATTTGTCGGCGCCGGCAGTGAACGTGACCATCGACCGCGACAGGGCTGCCGCACTGAACGTCTCGCCGGCGCAGATCGAAACCGCCCTTGGTGCGGCATTCGGGGGCGAGCAGATCTCGACGATCTTCTCCGACATCGATCAATACTGGGTAATGCTCGAGCTGCTGCCGCAGTACCAGTATGATCCGGCCGACCTGTCCCGCCTCTATGTGTTGGCTTCCGATGGTGTAACGCTCGTTCCGCTGAGCTCGGTGACCAAACGAACGCTGGGCACGATGGCGCTGAGCGTCAACCACCTGAGCCAGCTTCCGTCCGTCACCATCTCGTTCAACCTTGCTCCAGGCATGGCGCTCAGCGACGCCGTCGCCGGGATCGCTCATGTACAGCAACGCCTCGGAATGCCTCCGGGCATCCAGGCCACGTTCGAAGGAACGGCCCAGGCATTTCAGGCCTCCATGAGCAATATGGGCATCCTGCTGCTTGCGGCGCTGTTCGTCGTCTATATCGTGCTCGGTATCCTCTATGAAAGTTTCATCCATCCGCTCACGATTCTCTCGGGCCTGCCCTCCGCCGCCGTCGGCGCGCTGATCACGCTGTGGATTTTCGGCGTGCCGCTCAGCCTCTATGCCTTTGTCGGCATAATCATGCTGATCGGCATCGTGAAGAAAAACGCGATCATGATGATCGATTTCGCGCTGGTGCGCGAGCGCAGCGAGAATGTCCCGCCGGATGTGGCGATCTACGAGGCGGCGTTGATCCGTTTCCGTCCGATCATGATGACCACCATGGCAGCGCTGCTCGGCACGCTGCCGATTGCGATCGGCTTCGGCCAGGGCGCAGAAAGTCGCCGGCCGCTGGGGCTGGCCGTGGTCGGCGGATTGCTACTGTCCCAGCTTCTTACGCTTTACATCACGCCGGTCATTTACATCTATCTCGACCGGCTGGGCCACAGGCTGCAGAGCCGCCGCAGAGCAAAACGCAGCATCGCACGCGGCGCGACGGCATAAGGCGCTCATCCTGTTTCCGCAAATGTGTATTCCTGCGCCGATCCCGTAGGTGCGCGGGTCTTCCTGGAAGGCATTGGTGTAAAGCCCCGAGGAGATGTAACAGGCACGGTGAGGCACGGCTCGATGCCGCGATTGAAGCCGCCGGCCTTGTAGCCGCGCGAGTAGGACGCATAGATGAGCGTCCCATCGGTGATTCCAGCCGGGGTGTCCAGTCGGCGACAAATTTGCCCCGCGACCTTGCGATAGGTGACGGACTGATCGGCGATGTCCTGGCAGCCCGACTGGACGGAATTTGCGTCGTATACGCATTCCGGCTCGTAATCGAGTCCCAGTATGCGATAGGCGTTGGCGGCATAGATCGCGCCGTCCACCGCGGTCGTTCGATCGGCGCCGGGACCGATTGGAACAGAATGCGGTTCGCTTCGGATTTCGTGTCCTCCGTGTAACGCAATCCTGCGGTGAAATTCAGCGTGTCCGGGATCGCAGTGTAGTAAGCCTCGCCGAATACCGCGTTGGACTGCAGCGATTCGCTGTTCTCATTGTGATAGAAGGTGGTGCCCGGATGCAGCCTCCGGCCGCGCACTGGATGGGATTGTAGTACGGGCCGAGGAAGCTGCCGAGTAGGATCGAGGGATAGTCGAGCATTGGAGAAGCGACGTAGGTAGTCCGTCGTGGTGTCCGCGTGCAGGCTGTAGCCGGCAAGCATGAAGTTCAGCGGACCGTCGAATTTGCTGTTCAGCCGCAGTTGTTGAATTCGTTGTCGATGTAACCGCCATGCGTTACCGCATAGACGTCGGCGTAGCCGGTGGTGAGATCGGGCGTTTGGGTGATCAGATTCACGACGCCGCCGGTCGCCCCACGGCCATAGAGCGTGCTTTGCGGACCGCGCAGTACTTCGACGCGCTGCAAGTCGTAGAAGGTCGATTCCGCCAGCAGCGGATCAAGCAGGTAAACGTCGTTGATATCGGTGGCCACGCCTCCTTCCAAGTCGCCGAACGACGTAGATTGCCCAATGCCGCGGATCGAAAAATCCGAGCCCGAGAAATTGCCTTTCGAGTAGGTCACGCTGGGCGTGCTGAACTGGAGATCCTTGAACTGCTCGATCTGATTGGCGGCAAGATCCGCGGCAGAATAGGCCGTGATCGAAATCGGCACCGTCTGGATATTTTCAGACCGCTTCTGGGCGGTCACGACAACTCTTCGACCTGGGCGACCGCCGATACTGGAATGGCACTCGTAAGCAATAGGACGTTAAGGACAAGCAGAGACCGTCCGGCCGCATGACCAAATCTTCTCGCAAAGCATCCGTCCTCCCTCGGAAACGTTGCCTCGCCCCGCCGCATTCGAACAGAAAGCCTGTGTAGATGGTTAACAAGAAAAACAAGGAAATTTTATAAAACGAGATAGAAGTTCACGAATCGTGCGAGATTGCGGCCCAAGTGCCGCAAAAAATGTTGTAGCGGGCCGCCTTAGGGGCGGAAGAGCCGCCGACAAACTGTGGCAAGAGCCTCGTAATCCGATACGTCGTTGTAAATCTGCGCCGAAATCCTGAAGCAAAGCCGGCCCGCAAAGGACGAAATCGGCACCATGATTCGATGTCTCGCAGAAAGCTCATGGCGCAGGGCGGCAGCCGTCTCGTCGGTGGCGAGGAAGTCTTCCAGAACGAACGCGGCCATTGCGGCACGCATGGATTGTGGCGCGGTGACCCGGGCCGCAAGCGCGGTTGAGAGTTCACGTGCGGCCAGCTCCGCGAGTTCCTTGTTGCGGGCCATCAGGCCTGCGCCACCGAAGCCGTCATGGGCAAGAGCTGCGGCATCAAAACAGAGCCACGGGCTCGGATCACGTGTGCCGATCCAGTCGAAGGCAGCCAGGTAGCCTTGGTCGGTGCCGTGCGAGAGAACCGCTGGCCGCGTCAGCTCCTGACGACTGGGTGCGGTCCACAATAGACCGCATCCGCGCGGGGCAAACAGCCATTTATGTGCATTGCCGGTGTACCAATCCGCGTCCAGCGCCGGCACATCGAGCGCAATCTGCCCCGGCGCATGCGCGCCATCGACCAGGACCGGGATTCCGGCGGACCGCGCGAGAGCCGCAATCCGCTGGACGGGAAAAATCGCAGCCGTGCCCGAAGTGATGTGATCGATGATCAGTAGTCGAACCCGCGGCCCGAAGGCCTGCCCGATGCTTTCTATGACCTGATCTTCGCTTTCCAGAATGGCCGGTATTGCCGCCAGTTTGAGTTGCGCGCCGCGCCGCGACGCGACGAGCGACATCGCCTTCAGCACCGCTCCATAGGCGTGCGAAGTGGTCAGGATTTCATCACCGGGCTCAAGATTCAGGGCGTGGAGAACGCTGCTAACCGCCGCGGTCGCGTTCTCGCAAAATACCCAATCATCGCTTGATCCTCCAAGGCGTTTTGCCACCTCTTCGGCCATACGGCGCATGGCCGCCGGCAGAACTTCGCCGTAGAACTTTGTTGGATTGCGCTCGATTTCCGCCCGGATACGATCTTGCGCGACGCGCACCGCGCGCGGCACCGCGCCATAGGAACCGTGATTGAGATGAAGGTAGCTGGGATCGAGCTCGAAAGCCGCGAAGGCTTCGGCCTTACTGAGGCTTGGGGAAGGGTCCAAACGGGAAAGGCCGGTCATCGCGCGCAAAGGTGATGAAGGCGAACAGCTCCCAAAGATATTGCAAAAGGCTGAGATTGAAACCCTTCAGTTCCGGATTTACCCGTCCCGTGAACAGCAGCACCGCGAACTGCAGGACGCTCAGCACCAGAAGGAGCCAGAAGGCGATCCAGGCCAGCACGGCATAGCCGATCGCATAGAAAAACCGAACGGCTGGAAATGTCGGCCGCGGCTTTGGCTGCGGAGTGGCATTGGAATCGATTGTATGGCTGTCGGTCATGGAAGTAGCCCTCGCTTCGGTGTTTCCACACCCAGCCTTTCACGTAGGACGCTGCCGGCCAGGTTCAAGCCTCGGGATTCAAGCCCGCCCGTGGCCGGGCGAGCGCATCGAAAGGACCTGCGAGGAGCAAACCCGCCGCGTAACCGCCGAGATGCGCCTGCCATCCTACAAGCTCGCCTCCGGCGCCGAGCCCCATTGTCCCGGCTATGATGTTCACGGCAACCCATATTGCCGTCCACAGCAGGATTCGCGGAGAAAAGATCGGCGTAAGGGGGGGCGCCGTCTCGCGCGGTTCGAAAAACAGCATGCGGAAGGCGGCGGCCATCAGACCCGAAATCCCGGCCGAAGCACCTATCAGGGGATTGGGTGAACCCCAGTTCAGAGCCAGATGGACGCCCGCTCCTGCAATGCCGCAAACAAGGAAGAACAAGATGAACACGAGCGAGCCGTAGCGACGCGCAACGACGGGGCCGAAAGCAAGAAGCCAAACGCTGTTGATCCCCACATGCATCCAGCTCCCGTGCAGGAAGATGTAAGTGACAAAGGGCAGCGCAAGCTGGACGAAGGAGCCTGGATTTTCCCCATGCGCCTGAAGATAGGCATGGGAATACAGGGCCGGAACGAAGCCATAGCTGCCGAACAGCCAGTTGGAATCCTGAGGAAACCCCCAGACGCGCAGCGCGTGCGTGCCGAGCAGGGCGAGGATCAGCCAAAGGACAACCGCAGGTACGCGGAGGAAAGGCTGAGGATCGTTCATATCCCTGAGAAATGCCACGAACCCGCCCGTTACTATCCCTGTCGCAATATTGGATGGCAGGGGAAGCGATAAAGCCCTGCGCAGGTCATTCCGTAGGCCACCCTGACGAATCGGACGAACCTACCCGGCAATTTCCCGCAATGGAACAATCATGCGGGCTCTCCACGAATTCCGCTTGGCACGACGGTTGCTCCCTTCCCGGCGTAAACCGACCAGACGCGGGAACCATGACCCAGAATATCCGGCACAACATCCGACGGGCCGCCGTCGCCGCCTTCGCGGCTGCGGCGCTTCTCGCGACCGCTGCACAGGCGCAGATGCTGAACAACAACGCCAGCAACTACAACAATCCCTATGGGATGACCCAGGCGCAGGAGAACGCCCCCGTTGATGCGTCGCTCAGGGACGCCAACGGCAATCTGACCGTGGTGAACGGCGTTTTTACCAGCTCGACCATGAGCCAACAGACCGGCGTCCAGCAGTCCAGCGTCCTCGGCGCGGCCGCGCTCGGCGCCACGCTTGGCACCGGCCAGTCGGTCACGGGCGCGGGCTTCGGCGGCCAAACCACCATCGGCCAGGCCACCGCGATCGGCAACTCGCTGAACGTGGTCACGGTGGGCACCGGCAACACTGTGATTGTCAACTCCGACCAGACCAACAACGGCAATCAGACGGTCACGCTGAATCAGAGCGGCAAGTGAAATCACCTGGAGAAGGGAAACAGTCCCCATGACCCCGCGCGGACGCCGATATCTTGCGATGCCTGTCGTTCTCGCGCTCGCCGCGGTCGCCACGTCGGGCTGCGTGAGCCCGTGGGCGGACAGCACGGGCCGTTACACCGCCCCGATCGGCGACGCGCCGGTCATCGCCAACGAGACGCCTTATTCTGCGGCGCTGCGCTGCCTCGCCAGCTATACCGCCCAGCGGCCGCTGCGCATCGCCGTAGGCCAGATCGCGGACTACACCGGCAAGCTCGAATCCGACGGCAGCGGCAGGAAGCTGACCCAGGGCGCGGCCCTGATGGCGATGTCGGCTTTGTCGAAGGCGGGCGTGCCGCTCGTGGAGCGGTTCGACACCTCCGTCGCCGAGATGGAGCTCAAATACGCCAACGTCAAACTGATCACCGACGACAAACATCCCGGCGGCGGCGGCGACTACCGCCGCATCCTGGCGGGCTCGATCCCCGGTTCGGATTATTATCTCGTCGGCGGCATCACCGAGCTGAACTTCAACATCCGCTCGCTCGGCGCCAATGGCGATGGCGGCGGTACCGCCACCAACAGCGTCAAGGGCACGGCCGGCGCCAATCTTTATGTGATGAATGTCGGCCTCGACCTGCGGCTGGTAAATACCGACACGCTCGAGGTGGTCGATGTGATTTCCTACCAGAAACAGATCATCGGTCGCGAGGAACAGGCTGGCGTATTCGATTTCATGGGCCAGACCTTCTTCGATGCGAGTCTCGGCGAAAGCGCCCTTGAGCCGATTCAGCTCGCGGTGCGCTCGGTGATCGAGCGCGCTGTCCTTGAGATGATCGCGCGGCTTTATCATACCCCGCCCGATGCCTGCACCGTGGTCCTTGGCGGCCCTGGCGACCCGCTTGCCGGACCGGGCGATCCGACGCCTGCCGCCAGAACGGCCGCGGTCCGACCGGGCGATCCGCCGCCGTCGAACACCGTCGCCTCAGCCGCCCCCGCAACCGTGAAAGAAGAGAAGCGCCATGAGAATATGCACGAGGATCCTTATCGCTGGTACAGCTCTGGCGATCCTGACGCCGACCCTGGCCTGCGCGGAGGGGTCGACTGATAATGAGAGCAACATCCTGAATGGTCAGATCAACCTGCAGTCCGACGTTTCCAAGGTCAACGCGCAGGTGACAGACACAAACGGGAACGTCGCCCTCGATTCGATTGCCGGCGGAAACAATGCCGAGATCGTGACGATGAACAATACCAATGTGGTGAACAAGCAATATGTCGGCAGCGGCGCCGATATCGTCTCGATCCTGAATGCCAATGTGCAGAACACGACGGGATCGGTCAGCCTCGATTCCGAAACCGCCTGCAACCAGGTCAGCATCTCGACGGATCCCCATGAGGTGAACGTCGACAGCAGCCAGGACTGCAACGCCACCGATCCCTATGCGGAGCTGAACGCGAACGTACAAAACACCGACGGTGGCGTCACGCTGAACAGCAACGCGACCGGCAACAGCTTCGAAGAGGACACCAACGCGCCCTATTCGAACATCAAGAATGTCCAGACCAACAATTCCATGGAATATTCCAGCATCAACACGACCGTTGCCAACACGAACGGCAATGTGACCGCCACGTCGGTCGCCATCGGCAACAACGCGGAAATCGTCCACTACTGAGAGACGCCTCCGGGACCGACACTCTGGGGAAGCAAGGGAGGGCCTTCGCGCCCTCTCTTTTTTATTGCGAGCGATGGCCGGGCTGCGGGTCGTCTTCCTTGGCCGCCATGCGATCTATTACGCGCCGCGCGAAAATGAGTTCGTCATCGTCCGGGTGATCCACGGCGCGCGCGACGTGGCGGCGCGCGTCGGGCACGGAGGGTTTATGGAATGAAGCAGTTTATGCCGATCTCCGCTCCTGCGATCCCCATCGCGGCCGCGGCGAACACGCGTCTCTGGATCGAGGAACAAGGAGCCGGAGTCATTTGCGCTCCTGGCACGCGACCGAGACTTGCAGCTCGGTGTTTCAGTGCCGCATCTCATCCTGCTGCCGGCTCGGGAACCGCAGGAAGCTGCCGTTAGCATCGGTGCCGACGATCACGCCGGCATTGTTGATGCCGGATGGCCATGTGTTTGGGCCCTGTTGCAGAACGTGGAATTTCTGGAACGTTCCGTCCGCGTGCCGAAGGAATCCGATGGCGTGACGAATATGATCGCGTTCGGCGCACGAGCCGGTGATATCGCCCTTGCGGTTGATGCTGGTCACATAAACCGGATAATTGACACGGGCGGGACAATCCTGTCCGCCGAACGTCGTGATGGTTCCGTCGGGGGTGCGCAGAAAGCCGCTTCCACTGCCGCCTTCGACGGCATAGTAGCCGGCAACAACGCCTTTGGCATTGAGGCAGATCGGGTACGTAGCCGCTGCACCGGAAACATCGAAGGTCGTAAAGGCGCCGTCGGCGGCCCGGATGAAGCCATGAGCGGAGGTGTCGTCGTAGGCACCCACGACGACGCCCCTGTCGTTGATGCATGTGGGATAGGTTGCGACCGAACCGGGGACATCGAAGCTCACAATGCGGCCGCTGGCCTTGCGCACGAAGCCGTCCAGGCCAACGTTCTCAGCATAATAATATCCGGTAATTTCGCCCCTGTTGTTGATGCTGGAGGCAACGGTGAAGCTCGCGTTCGGTCCGTCAAAGGTTGTGATGGTTCCGTTGACAGCACGCACGAAGCCGTGTGCGGCATCTGCGCTATCCAGGTAAATTCCTGCAATTTCACCCGCATCATTGATGCTCAATGCCTCTGTGTCGTTCGACCCTGAAACAGCGAAGGTCGTGACGGTTCCATCGGGCGTGCGCAAAAAGCCGTCATATATGCCGCGCGCTATTTCGATGTACCCGGCGGCAGCGTCGCCCGAGTTGATGCTCGTCGCCGATCCATCGAAGGTCACATAGCTTGCTTTTGCGACGGCCGGTCCTGCGGCCAGCGGGCCGCAAGCGAATGCCACCAGCGCGCACGCCGCGCTTCGAAAAGAGTTCAGGGAATTCGACCGAACGTGCATAGAGCCGCCCTCCCAACGATTAGGTCGGGCTATTAATTCTTTTTTCTTGTTTGAAAGCTACCGTGTATCGAATTTTCTTGGGACGATTCGCTCGCGTGCGGCGCTCTGCCGCAGCCGGGCGCAACACGCGGGGGCAAACATGAATCTCCATCGAATCGCAGCGGTGTTGATACTTCTGGCCGTCCCGGTCCTGGCCTAAACAACTGTCTGCATCAAGGCGCCGTCGTCCATCGCGCCGGGCAATTTTTATATGACCGGAAGTGCGCCGGACGTGGAACGAGGCAGTTGATAGATCAGAATTCCATGCAGGCTTTGACAAATAAGAAGGGGCATTACTACACCTTTCTCACCTCGTTGGAATCGATGACTGCAATTGAGGGCGCCGCCCTGCCGCAATCGAATCAGCCCTGGATTCGATCGGCGCGGCTTCCGATCCGGCCGGGGAACGGCGCGCGATAGGCCGGGCGCGGCGGGTCCGCCATTTTGATTTGAACGCAATCCAAGACATCGTCTGCCGACACTGACGGTCAGACTTTACCGCTGCCCTCTCGCGCTCCCTCGTTGACGGGCGATTAGTTTCCGCGGATCGTGCGGCCATGCAGGATTCGATCATCGCAGGCGCCACAAAAGGCGCGCCCCGCTCGGCCGCGCCCATGCGCGAACTCTCCATCCGCGGTCTTGTTCTCGGCACCCTCATCACGACGGTGTTCACCGCCGCGAACGTCTATCTTGGGCTGAAGGTCGGGCTGACTTTCGCCACCTCGATTCCCGCCGCGGTGATTTCGATGGCGGTGCTGTCGGCCTTCAAGGGCGCAACGATTCTCGAAAACAACATTGTGCAGACCGTCGCTTCGGCGGCCGGCACGCTTTCGGCGATCATCTTCGTTCTGCCGGGCCTCGTCATCGTGGGATGGTGGCAGGGCTTTCCCTTCTGGACGTCGTTTCTGGTCTGCGCATCAGGGGGCATTCTCGGCGTGCTGTTCACGATCCCGCTCAGGCGGGCGATGGTGACGACATCCGATCTTCCCTACCCCGAAGGCGTGGCGGCGGCCGAAGTGCTGGAGGTGGGCTCGCACACCCGCGAGGCTGCGGAGGGCGGCGCGAATTCCGAAGCGCGCGAAGGGCTGCTTGCGGTCATCTACGGCGCGATCGCATCCGCAGCACTTGCGCTGCTTGCCGCAACCCGGATCGCGTCGGGCGAAGTGACCCAGTTCTTCCGCCTCGGCCCCACTGCGATCAGCGGCTACGATATGCAGTTCTCACTGGCGCTTCTGGGTGTGGGTTATCTCGTCGGGCTTTCGGTCGGCATGGCGATGCTCATTGGGTTGCTCATCGCCTGGGCGGCGGCCGTGCCTTATCTCACTTCGATTGCGATCACCGCGCATGGAGCCATCGCCGATCAGGCGATGGCTGTGTGGACGCATCAGGTGCGCTTTATCGGTGCCGGCTGTATCGGCGTCGCGGCCATTTGGACATTGCTCAAGATGATGGGACCCGTCGCGCAGGGATTGGCCGCAACGGTAACAGCCTCGCGCGCCGCAAAAACGACAGGCGCAGACAGGCGCGATACCGACATGGCGCCGGGCTGGATTATGGCATTGGCCCTGGCCTGCCTCATTGTCATCGCGCTGATCCTGATAGGCTTCCTGGCGCCTACGTCCCTTGCATCGCACACCGTTGCGCTGGTCGCCGTCGCCATTCCCTTTGTCGTGCTGGGCGGCTTCATCGTATCGGCGGTGACGGGCTACATGGCCGGATTGATCGGCGCCTCCAACAGCCCGATTTCGGGCGTCGGCATTCTCGCCATTCTCGCCTGCGCAGGTCTTGTGCTGGCCGTTGCCGGAGGAGATGTCGCCGCGCGCGGCGCGCTCGTCGCATACGCGCTGTTTGCCACCGCCATCGTGTTTTCGATCGCAACGATCTCGAACAACAATCTGCAGGATCTGAAGACCGGGCAACTGGTCGGCGCGACGCCCAGCGCGCAGCAATGGGCGCTCGTCATCGGCGTGATCGCCGGCGCGGCCGTGATTCCGCCGGTGCTCAATCTGCTCGCCCAGGCGTACGGATTTGCGGGCGCACCGCATTCGGCTACCGCCGTCGCGCAACCGCTTCCTGCGCCGCAGGCCGGGCTCATCTCGGCGCTGGCGGTGGGCGTGATCACGCAGAAGCTCAACTGGGCGATGCTTGGATTGGGCGCGGGGCTCGGCGTCGTGCTGGTCGCGGTCGACGAATTTCTTGGCGCGCGCAAATGGCTGCGCCTGCCGCCGCTGGCCGTCGGCATCGGCATCTATCTGCCGATGTCCGCCACGCTGCCGGTGGTGATCGGTTCCGTGATCGGCCATTGGTACGACGGGCGCGTGGCGCGGACGCGAAATCCCGAACATGGCAAGCGGCTGGGCGTGCTGGTCGCCTCGGGAATGATTGTCGGCGAAAGCCTCTTCGGCGTGCTTCTCGCAGGCCTCATCGTCGCGTTCTCGACCGATGCGCCACTCGGCCTTGTTTCAGCGGATTTTGCGCCGGCGAACTGGATCGGCGTTGCGGCATTCGCGCTGCTGATCGCGATGCTCTACAGCTGGATGCTCCGCCGCACCCGGACATGAATTCAAAGCCTCAACGCGTGAGCCCGCGCAGCCGGCCGCGGCAGGATGCGCGATTCAAGCAAAAAAATAGGGCCGGAATTGTGTCGCAATTCCGGCCCCGCGTTCAGAAGCGAGACGCTTTATCCCGCCGGCTCCAAAGTCACCGCTTCAATTCGATTCCTTGAACGTAACCGACGGTGTGGATCCGCCTTTGGCTTTGCATTTCCCGGTCAGGTTGAGGTTGTTGGTCTCGCCGGTGGTTCCGTCATTCGCCACGCAGTCGGGAGCGTTCGTCGTGCCGTCGGTTTCGGCGATCCCGACCTTAATCTTCGTTCCGGTACTGAAATCGGCTTGCGAGCCGCCACCGGGGCCGACAACATTGAATTCGATCCCCTGCCAATAGTCTGCCAGATAGACCACGTCATCGTTATTCGTCACGCTGTAGGCGTCGTTCTCCGTCTCAAATTTGAGCGTATCGTCGCCATTCGCAACGGCGGTGCCCGTCAGCGTCAGGTATTTGAGGTTCGTGATCGCCTCCAGCGGAGCATTGGTCGCGTTGCTGTTCGTGTAGCAATCGCCGCCGTCGGACAACCAGCCGCTCGGGCACGTGGTGTCATAATTGATCAGCCAGTATTGAATGAACACTTCGTCGTAGGGATTGGCGAAATACACGAACTGTTCCCAGTCCAGACAGTTCGGCGGGTCCTTCGCGCCGTCACAGGCCGGAGACCCTGACATGAAATTCGAGTTGAGCTGGATTGTGTAGGCATTGGATTCGCCGTCGCCTGTCTCGCTACTCGTCTTGGCTGTGGGAAAAGACCCGGTGCCCGTCGAGATGATCGCCGGAGACGTCACCGCCTGATAGTCGTGGCCGTTTCCTACCGTTAGTCGGCCGCCGCCCCCGCTCGCCGGAATCAGGGGCACATGGGGTGCTGCCACGCAAGCAACCTGCTTCCATGTAAGGCTTGGATAATGGGCCGCGTAACAACCCGATCCCGGCAAGGCAGTGTGCGCAATTGCGGCGCGCCAGGTGGCCTGTGGATCCGCCTGCGCGGACGTGGCCAGACCGATAATGGCGACCGATGAGAGCAGCAATTCCGATTTCCATCGATTCATGACGTTCTCCCTCTGTAGTCCCGGCAGGTTCCACCAACCGATATCAACTGCGTCCCGCCGGGCCTGGGGCGCCCTACCGTTTCCTGCAAAGCGCGCCAAGCCGGATGGACCGGTCAGGTCGTGCGGTGAATCTTCTGCAATCCCTTCGGTTTCGGACACCTTTGCAGTTTGCGACTGAGCCGCATTCGCGCATCATGCCAGAAACGGGACGAACTGCCAACCGAAATTCCGGTACCGGACGGGGCGACGCCGGACCGGGCTTCCGCTCACTCGAAGCGGGTAGCGGCGCGAGAAACTCGACAATGCGGCAATGACGGCCTCCAAGACCGAAAGGAGAGCGACGAGGAG